>DATNDM010000561.1:0-4715 GCA_035553235.1 Pyrinomonadaceae bacterium
TTCGGCAGACACACGATCGAGGAGAATACTTGCCACGTGTGGCCCGAGTGTCCGCTGGTGTTCCGCCAGGTCAGCTGACCAGTTGACCTGAACCAGTTGAGCCGAATAACGCGACCAGAAGCGGCAATAGTTCGCCAAAAAATCAGCTATCCCCGTTTCGTCCAGTCCTGCTCCACGCAAACCGCTCAGCATCATCGTGAGGCCCACGCCAAATCGTTGCGCAGTCTTGCCGCCGATTAAGGGCAGCACCTCGAGCGTAACTTCACTGCTGCGTTGAAACAGATCCTCGGCTAAGGCGACGCCACTTTCACCGCCATACTTGTCATACTCCGGTTCATATCGATCGAGCCGGAGTGTGTTATCGGGAAGGAGTTCCTGCGGCTGGTCCACGCCCTCAAGGTTGGCGAGTGTGTTAAGAATCTCCTTGAGCCGCGTGTCCGGCGGCGCGCCTGTGCTCGGATGCGCCGCGAGATAGTCGCTTATTTTTATCTGTACTGTGCGAAGGATCTGATCCGCGGTCGAATCTTCAACTAAGAGCCGAAGCCTGATATGCGGCCCATGCTTCCAGTAACGTAGAAAGAACCAGCGAGACGCTGAGTTCACCAGTGGAGCGATGGCGTCAACCAATAAGGCGTCTTGCGGATCGTAATAGTGGACATGAAGACTGTGCCATCTCTCCATGGTTATTGTCGCAGTCGCATCTCGATCACAAATTCCTCGGCACTCGTTAAAGGACCCGTATAGATTTCAGTTGCGGGCAGGCACTCCTGAAAGAAAACAACTCCATTACTGACTTTCGCGGCTTGTTTCAACAACAAGCGCACGAGGAAGGGATTGCGAAAATCAAGGTACTGCCCTTTGCGCCGCGCCGTTCGCGCATTGAGCGCCCAGCGACGCGTCGCCTCTATCCAGTTACCGGCACGCGTGTCTCCAGTGAGTTCGTGTATGTGAAAAAAGCATTCTCGAGGCAGATTGTGACGTTCGATCCACTCTTGTGTCGCCAACAGAGAGGCCAGAGTTTCGACTGTCGAGCCGTCACCGAGTTCCTTGACCGCTGCGATCGACAAAAACCAACAACGTCTTTCCAACACCAGATCCCCAAGCATGAGTCGTGGCAGATAACTCAGCCGGCGGTGAGTCGATCGCTGGAGACGATCCCACAATCCGAGACGATAAGCGTGCAGTGGCGACATCGCACAGAGAAACCTGTAAAGCATGGGTGCAGCCGCGGGCAGCAGGAAGTTCATCGGTGTGAGTTCAACGGGCTCGCCATCGTGCCGATTGAAGATTCGAAGCGTATGGTTCTCCGGATCAGCTCTGACGGTAAGATCTCGCAGGGTGAGAGCGTCCTTACTGCCGATTGACCCGGGATAAACGACTTCATTCGGAGTCAGGCGCGCGTGCAGGTTGACGTTCAGCGCAAAGACGGCCGTGAGATCAGCCTGATGCGGATGGTCGCTCGCAATTGAATCACTGACGACGCGCCGCAAAGACCATCCTTCTGCTTCAGCGGGCTCGACCAGATCGCAGAAACGTGAGAAGAAAACGCCATGTCCCGCCATCGCGTCGTTGAGAATGATCAGCGGAGAATTGTCAGCAGTTGCTGGTACTAGCTGAAGCCGAAATGCTCCCTCTGCCCACGGCGGAAGCAAGCTGGAAACAGATACCACCATTTCCTCCACAGCACGCGGATCAAGTTGCAGAGTTGCGGCATCACCGGTTTCTTCGACGGCAGCCTCGAGACATTGCAGAACTCTGAGCTGAAGAGCGCGACACCGCTCAGCGTGCGGGGTATTAGTGGCCTGCATGATTGCGGAAATGTCGGAGTCTGACTCCTCGGAAAACTTTCCATACAACGCAAGCAGATCGTCATAGCTACCCTCCTCGCCGAAACGTGACGTGAACCAGTGATAGAGTCCGAGCTTCTCGTAGGTTGTGTCATCGAAGAGCGGCAATAGTCGCAGTAGTCTCGCGAAGTGATCGGCGTTCCGTTCCAGTAGTTGTGGCTGCCAACTGCGCGCAGAGTGCCGGGCGGCAACATCTTCAAAAACAAACGTGCGGCCGACGACGGGTGGCGGAGGCACGCCGCAGATTTCCGCGAAACGGTTGACCTCTGCCATGAGTTCGTCGAGCAGTTCTTCGCGTTCCTCCGCGTTCGCCTGGGCCAATTCGGATTCGATTCGTTGCAGGTTTTCAAAAACGCCGGCGCATTGAGTGGCTTGGTCCGTGGAGACTGTGCGTAGACGCGCCGCTACTTCGCCCGCAAACGAAATGACCTGGTCCGGCAGCGCAAGATCCTGGTGGCATATGCCGGCTTTGACAAGCCCGTCAATAAACGTCAGCGCCTGGTGCGCTGGTACGTTTCGTTCAACAAATCTCTTCACGACTTCGGCCTTCAACTGCGGGCCGCCGGCGAGAGTCTTGACAATCATCGCGACTGCGCCGATGTTCTGCACCCTCATGAAGCTCTCGCCCCAGTATCCATTCGCTCCGCCATCCATCCCCCGAGTGAAAGCTTCGAACTGGTTGTCGATGCGTTGCAGTGTGTTATTCAGGCGGAGCATCAAAAACTGCTCGCTGCCCTCGATGTTACGGAGTTCATAGACCATCCACGTCAGCAATCCGCGACTCAGGCAAACGACATGTCTGCGCTGGGCGGAGTTGTCATTTGTAGTTGCGGCCGAAAGCCATGGCTGCGCGCCGATTTCCGTGAAGCAGCCGAAAGGCGAGGTGCGCAGAGACATGCGATATGCGTAGCGAATAATCGTGTTCTCGGTTTGACGGAGTTTCTTCGCAGCCGGAGGCGCCTCGGATTGTTGCCTATATATATAGGACCGCACATCTCGATATAGGCCACTGCCGGACAACTGAATGCCGCGCAGGAAGTAGTCGTTTGCTGCTACATCCCGGATCCGGTCGCGTGCTGTTTTCAATTCGATAGACAGCCGATCAGTGGCGTCCGCCAGCAATTTCTCTCCCGCGAGACGGGATTGTTGCCACTGCTCGAGTAGCTCGAGACCGGAGTCATCAAGCAGGTCCGCAACGATCGTGAGAGCGGTGTGGTGTGGAAGCCGATCGTTATGTAAGTCGCGCCTGAGTTGCAGCAGATGGCGTCGCTGATCTCGTCCTCCATCGGGCCCGAGATCCGAAACGATCTGGTGGAGGCGGTCAGCCAGGCGGTCTGCTAACTCGAGGCGGGACGTGCGCGCTTTCAGGGATTCGTCAAGCAAGGCCCATGTACCTTCAGGGACGAGCGGCTTCAGATCAGCGAACGCCAGCATCCCGCTGCGCCACACGACGTAGGGCTTGAAGAGAATCGGAGATTCACTCGACAACGCTGTACCTTCAAGAGTCATATCCGTAGCAGTGGGTAGCACCTCAGATTTCATGCGATAACGGATCCTTCAAGCGAACCCGATGGACGGGCTTTTCCAATTGACACCTGAGCTTGTACGCCGAACGGGTCGCCGATTCCGTATCGTGCATCTACACGGTGCGCGTCGAAACCGTGAAGTGGGTGGCTGCCGATTCCCATTGCCGCGCTCCAACGCGTCGCCGCCTCAACCGCTGCTCCGACGAAAAGCTGTTGAACGCGATATGCACGTGCACCACGCGGGTCCGATCGAAAGTCAACCACTGTCGCGACGTGCAGCGAGAACGCGCTACGCTCCACATCCACGGTTGCAGCGTACAAGGCTGCCTGCAATTCAGTTGAAGGAGAGATTGCTCGTCCCGCTCCTGCCGGAGTCAACGCATGCCGGGTCGGCAAGTAGCGATACCAGCCCGGTTCGATTTGATCGATGCGATCAACCGCGCAGTAAAGTCTTAGAGACGGCAGATCACTATCGCGACAAATCATGTGCAATCGTGTAACAGCTTCATGAGTCCGGTGCAGCACCGTCGCAAGCACGTCAACTGCAACCGGCGCTCCAGTAAACCATGCGCCATTGGACGTGCGGCACATGAGCGTGTGATTGTTGATACTCACATCAGATCTGGCTGCAGGCAAAGGAACCAGATCCGTCGTCTCTTCACACTCCTGCGGAACAGCTTTGTGTCCGAGACGATTGCGCGGAGAAAGTTCACAGGCTGCCCGGTGCATTGCTGCAAACACTGACGAAGGACGTGCCGGCACGCCTCGTTCCAACAGCCTCGGCCGCTCTGCAATCATACCGTCCTCAGATAATGACACTGACTGTGGCGCACCCAGCTGGATGACGGCATATGCGCTTTCGTCAGCGCCACTGATACCGCAGATCTCATTCAAAACCGCATCATCGAAGTCTACCTGCACTTTGACGTCATCAAACGCTGCGCTTGCGCAACTGACGAATCGACCCAGCACGACACCCAGATCGACCGCGCCAAGACGATATGCAAAATTTTTGTACTTATGCAGGTTCTTCGAGAAGCGATGCGTTAGAACAAGCGCGAACGGGCTGAGTGGCGCGTCTCGAGCGAGGCGAAGCGCCGCACGCAACGAAGCTGCTACGTGTGGCTGGCCCAGGTTCGTCAGCTCATGACGTGCCGGGTCGTAGTGATAGACGGCTCGAGCAAGCGGCGCCGCCACGTAGACTTCCGTCGGATACATCGCGCCACCTGAAGGGACTGGGCGACGCAGGCTTAAATGAGACTCGGGCCAAACCAATCCGGGATGTTGCGGACTGGTTTGGCCCGAGTCTCATTTAAGCCTGCGTCGCCCAGTCCCTTCAGGT
>DATNDM010000562.1:0-3253 GCA_035553235.1 Pyrinomonadaceae bacterium
GAAAGCGGAGTCGATTCGCATCGATCGCATGCCCGGCAAGCCGCACGTGGGTATTGAAGTTCCGAATCCGCGTCGCGAGACGATCTTTTTGCGCGAGGTGATCGAGTCGCGACCGTTCCGCGAGTCGGCGTCGAAACTGACGATTGCGCTGGGCAAAACGATCGACGGGCTCAACTACGTCGCCGACCTCGCGAAGATGCCGCACCTTCTGATCGCCGGCACCACGGGTTCGGGTAAGTCAGTCGGCGTGAACTCGCTGATCGTTTCGATTCTCTATCGCGCGCGGCCGGATGAAGTGAAGTTCATCCTGATCGATCCGAAGCGTCTCGAGCTCGGGCTTTACGAGGACATTCCACATCTCGCGACGCCCATCATCGTCGATCCGAAGCTCGCGTCGCGCTCGCTCAAGTGGGCCGTGGCCGAGATGGAACGCCGGTATCGCGACCTCGCTGGTTGGGGCGTGCGCAACATCGACGGCTACAACACCGAGATCATGCGTCGCAACCTGATCAAGGAGTACGACGACAAAGGCGACCCGTGGAAGCCGTTGCCGTACATCGTGATCATCATCGACGAGTTGGCAGATCTGATGATGACCTCGGGACGCGAAGTTGAAGAGTCGATCACGCGACTCGCGCAGATGGCGCGCGCGGTTGGAATTCACCTCGTACTCGCGACGCAGCGACCATCAGTCGACGTGATCACGGGTCTCATCAAGGCAAACTTCCCATCGCGTATTTCGTTCCGCGTGTCGTCGAAGATCGACTCACGCACGATCATCGATACGAACGGCGCTGAACAACTGCTCGGGCGCGGCGATATGCTGTTCCTGCCGCCGGGCACGTCGCGGTTGATTCGCGTGCACGGCGCGTACATCGACGAGACGGAGATTGGTCGCATCGTTTCGCACATCAAGGCGCAGGGCCCGCCCGCGTACGACGAAAGCATTACGCAATCTGACGAAGAAGCGCTGGGTCTGGAAGGCGCTGAAGGCGAACACGACGAATTGTTTGAAGAAGCGCTGCGCATCTGTGTGGAGATGAAACGCGCCTCGACGTCGGTGTTGCAGCGTCGACTGCGTATCGGCTACGGCCGCGCGGCAGCCATCCTCGACATGATGGAGCGCGAAGGCTTGATTGGACAGGCGGACGGCTCACGTCCCCGTCCCGTCCTCGGCCGCGCCTACGAGATGGTCGCCGACTGGGACGAGATGAACGTCGCCGACGTCTAACGTCCGCGACCTCCGCATCGTGCTGAACATCCGCGTAAATCGCGTTCAGGATCCGTCTAATCCGTGTTACTTGACTCTCATCTCTTGAACGCCTATAAATTCGGACCGTGCCTGCGACATCGACCCTGACATTTTCCGACCTTATCGAACGCCTGAACAGCCAAACCAGTCCGCCGTCACTCGAACAGTTGAACGACTGGATATCGGGCGTCGAGATTCTTGATCAGGATCTCGAACCATACATTGGTTTCAAAGAGGGCAATTACTGGCGGCATCGCGTGTGCCGGAATCAGGCCGTCGAGATGCTGGTGATCTGCTGGCGCCCAGGCCAGAAGACACCGATTCACGATCACAACGGCTCCCACGGCGTCGTGAAGGTTCAGAAGGGCTTGATGTGGGAAACGATGTTTGCTTACCAGGAAGACAAGGGTTTGTGTTACGGCACGGGACGCGAATGTCCAACGGGCACGGTTACGGGCGCCGATCTGCCGGACATTCATCGACTCGGAAATCCAGAAGACAGTGGTCAGGACCTCGTCACGATTCACGTTTATGCGCCGCCGCTCGGTGTGTTGAAAACTTACAAGGTTGGTAGTGCGCAGGTCGACCTTTACACGCCCAATGATTTTCCGACTTGAGGCGCTCGCCGCTTTTCTTTTAGCGCTGGTCTGCGTCACCGCGTGCACGCATAAAGAAAAGTGGTACGCGACCACTACTGAGCCGGACGAAATAACCGTCGCCGCAGCCGCCGACCTCACGCCCGCATTCGAAGAACTCGGACGCGAGTTTCGATCAGCAACAAAAACAAAAGTCGTGTTTGTGTTTGGTTCGACGGGCATGCTCACGCGCCAGATCGAGAATGGTGCGCCCTTCGATATGTTTGCGGCAGCGAATGTCAGCTACATCGACGAGTTGGACCAGAAGGGTCTGATCATTCCGGACAGCAAAGCCATCTACGCACGAGGCCGCATCACGTTGTGGACACCTAATGAGAGCAACCTGCGACTGCAAGGCATCGCAGACCTCGCGCGTCCCGAAGTGCAGCGCATCGCGATTGCGAATCCCGATCACGCGCCGTATGGACTGGCAGCGAAACAGGCGCTGCAAAGTGCGGGCGTGTGGGACCGAGTGCAACCGAAGCTTGTTTACGGTGAAAACATTCGGCAGACGCTTCAATATGCGCAGACGGGCAATGTTGAGGTCGCGATTGTCGCACTCTCGCTGAGTGTTCAGAGCGGCGGCCGCTGGACGCTGATACCGGAAGAGCTGCACCAGCCAATCGACCAGGCCCTCGCGATCATCAAGACCACCCAAAAAGAGCAGTCCGCCCGCGGCTTCGCCACATTTATAAACTCCCCCCAAGGCAAAGCAGTGATGAAAAAATATGGCTTCTAGCCACCGATGAACGCTGATCCGCGTTTATCTGCGTTCATCCGCGGCCAAAATAAAAGTTTTGAGGCTGAGGTCGCGGCCGTCGGTGGTAATCGTGATCGTGCCACTCTTGCCAGTCGTCAAAACTGTCGCGCCATTTGCTTGCCAGCGCTCGACGACTTCCCTGTGCGGATGTCCGAAGCGCGAGTTGCGTCCGACTGAGATGATCGCGAACTGAGGTTTAGTCGCGACGACAAAGTCTTCGGTAGAAGATGTCTTGCTGCCATGATGCGGCACTTTGATCACGTCAGCATGCAACTGTCGCTGCGACGTGAGCAGCGATCGTTCGGCAGCTTGTTCGATATCACCAGTGAGCAGGAACGTGCGTTCACCATACTGAATCTGCAGCACGACGGAATCGTTGTTCGCTGACTTCTCACCACCAGCCGGCGGCCACAACACACTCACTGTCACATCTCCGAAATGAATCACATCACCAGCCTCGATCGTCTCGGCAGGTGTGTTCGTTCGTACGAGTGTTTGCGAGAACTTCGCGAACTCCGGATCGTCGGCAGGGCGCCGGGCTACGAGTGCAGATCGGACGCTGAAGTTTTTTAGCACATCGTTCAGTCCATCGATGTGATCGGCGTC
>DATNDM010000563.1:0-9599 GCA_035553235.1 Pyrinomonadaceae bacterium
TCGAAGTGAGATTTCTAACTCGCCCGTCTGAACTTGTCACGAGAATTTTTCAAAAACGTCTAAATTGTCCTTGACAGGTTACAGATTCTTCGTATAATTTCACACACAACGACAGCAAGGGTTGTTGGATGGATTGAAAGCAGCGTTCGGTGCGGTAATTTTTTATTAGCACTTATCTGTACCCCGCAACGCGCCGCCCGTAATGAATCGTGCAGTTCGACGATTCTCATGCTTTGTCAGCCACCCGTTTTGCCCGATGCCTACCCGTTACGCTTTGGCCCCGTTAGTTCCTATGGACTGGCGGGGCACCCCTCTATTAGGGTCAAATTCGATCCATAGATTACGCAGATTGCTTTTGAGTCGTCTCGAGTTTTTGAGGTACTTCGGATCGAGGTGGTTCCGGCGGAGGAGTCTGGCCGCACATGCGCGCGAAGAGTTGTTCGTATTGGTTTACCACGTTGTCCCAGGCGTAGTGAGCTTGAATGCGTTGCTGTGCCCGGTTTCGATAGGCCTGAACGAGGGAGCCGTCGCGCAACACGCGCTGTAACTTCTCGGCGAGGTCAAACTCGTCAATGTACGGAACGCCCGCTTCGCCCACGACCTCCATGTTCTCGGGTGTGGCGAGCGTGAGGACGCAGTTTCCGTAGCCCATCGCTTCGAGCAGTGCCGGGTGCGTTCCGCCCACTTCCGTCGCGTGGACGTAACAATAAGCATTCTGCTGGAGCGCGCGATAATCCTGCCCAAAGACGAAACCCGTGAAAATGATCCGCTTATCGCCGCGCGCACTTGCCTTCAAACTGTTGATGTATTGCTCGGCGTAAGGCGCGTCACCGACCACGAGCAAACGGTAAGCGGTGCGGACTTTCTTAAAAGCCTCGATAACAAGGTGCGCGTTATTCTCAGGCTCGAGCCGCGATACGTACAAAACATATCGATTCGGCTCGACTCGCCATTTGCGAACCGTTGCGCGATCCGGCCGCCGCTCGACTTCACTGCCGTAAGCGATCATGGTCGACGGAGTATTGTGACGGGCCAGGTAGTAATCCTGAATAACCTGTGCGTCAGTCACCATCTCATTCGGCAACAACGTCGAGAGGTACTCAGCAAATCGATAATAACGGCGGGCCAGCGTGCCCCATTTCTTCCGCTTGTGCTCGAGCCCGTCGACGTTGATCGCGACGGGCGTTCCGGTGAGCCGCAGGATCAGACTAAACGGCGCGTTGGCACAGTTGCAGATCAGCGCGGCGTCGTACCGTCCGGAAACTGCGTGAATCGCGGAAAGAAACGTGTGAACGACGGTGTCGAAATATTTGTGCCTAATCGTTGGCAGCACTTTGAGCTTAACGCCGTGATACTCCAGCTGTCGTGGTGAGACATAGTGCGCACGGCAATAAACCGTGACCTCGTGACCGCGGGCCACGAGGCGTGTTGCGAGATGTTCGGCGAAGGTTTCAAAGCCGCCGTAGCTGGCGGGAACACCTCGGGTTCCAAGAATAGCGATGCGCATCAGATTAGGAGTTTACAGAACTTTCGCGACTTCTTTATAGACCGCCAAAGTTTTTTTCGCAGTTTCGCGCCACGTGAACTCGTTGGCCCGTTCCTGTCCTTTAATGCTCAACTCTCGGCGCAGTGCCGAATCGTTCACCACTTTTTTTATGGCGCCGGCAATCGCGTCAACGTCGAATGGATCAACTGCCAGGGCAGCGTCTCCAACGACTTCGGGCAAGCTGGTCTTGTTTCCGACAATCACCGGTGTACCACATTTCATGGCCTCCAGCGGCGGCAAACCAAACCCTTCGAAATAAGAGGGATAAACGAAGCAACGCGCCCCGGAGTAAAGCGCGGGCAGATCACGTTCCGGCACGTATCCAGTCAAAACCACGGCGTCTTTCACGTTTGTCTCGTCAAGGGCGCGCAAGGTTTCGTCATAAAGCCAGGCGCACTTTCCCACGAGCACGAGTTTAGGCAACGTATCCGCTGAACCATCTCCTCGCAATGAGGCGTAGGCTCTGACCAGCCGGGCCAGATTCTTGCGAGGTTGAATAGAACCGACCGACAAAATGTAGTCGCCGTCTATCCCGTAATTGTGTCGCACCCGTTGCAGTTCCCTGTTGTCTGATATTGGACCAAAGTGATCTGGCGCGGCAAGTGGAATCGCGGTAACGCGCTCAGGCTTGACGCCGTAAGTTTCGATAATGTCGCGTCTCGTGTGTTCGGACAGCGACAAAATCCGCGCGGCGCGGCGGGCAGAATGCCTCACGGTCAAGCGCAGTTGCGTCCGGCTACGACGGTTAAAAGTCTGCGGCAGATGTTCGAACGAGAGATCGTGAATGCTTACTACAACGGGACACGGGCAAAACGGCGGCGCTGTAAATTGCACGTGCAACACGTCAACAGGATTTTTGCGTAATTCGGCGCTGAGTGTAAGCGGAATTCTGATTAAGGGTGTGTGCGGAAGTGTTGCGCGAACCTTGAAGTTGGTCCAACGGTTGCTGAAGCGCTCGCGGGCTTCGCTTGTGGTGACGTAGATCGTGTAGTGATTGACGCTGTCGATTTCAGCGAGGGATTCAATGAGGTTAACGGCGTAGCTTTCGTTGCCCCCGAGCTTCGTCCCGACAGTATGAGCATCGATCGCTATCCGCATTCGCTCAAAAGTTTAGCCACAGAGAAGCACAAAAAGCACAGAACATCTCTTCTCGTTTGTGCCTTTGTGCTTCTCTGTGGCCGATTTATTTCTTGCCGGCGGCTGAAGCCTGAGCATCGTCACCGTGTCCGCGCGTGTCGCGCTCACGGATACGTGCGGCTTTACCGCGCAGTCCACGAAGGTAGTAGAGTTTCGCTCGGCGGACCCGTCCGCGCTTTACGAGATCGATGTGGTCAACGATCGTGGCGTGCAATGGAAAAATTCTCTCGACGCCAACGCCAAAACTCGTCTTCCGCACAGTAATTGTTTCGCGCACGCCGCCATGTTTGCGTGCGATCACGACGCCCTCAAAAACCTGCAATCTCTCTTTGGTTTCGGACTCTTTAATCCGCACGTGCACACGGACCGTATCGCCTGGCTGAAATTCCGGAATATTATTACGCAGTTGCGTCTCTTCAATCTTATCTAATCGATTCATTGCTCGATGCTCCTTAAATCCGCTTTATTCTTTCAGCAAGTCAGGACGCTTACGCCTTGTTTTCGCGATTGCAGCTTCCTTGCGCCAACGCTCAATTTCCGCATGATTGCCACTCAGCAAAACTTCCGGCACTTTCATTCCCCTGAACTCAGGCGGCCGCGTGTATTGCGGGTGGTCCAACAAACTTTCCGAGAAGGATTCAAACACTGCTGAAGTCTCGCTGCCCAACGCGCCGGGTAATAGTCGAACGACAGTGTCGACGACAACAGTCGCTGCTGGTTCACCCCCGGACAGCACGTAGTCGCCGATTGAGATCTCGTCGGTGACTAAAGCCTCGACAACGCGTTCGTCGACTCCTTCGTAACGTCCACAAATCAAAACGACGTGGGCTGTGTGTTGCGCGATCTCCTGAGCCAGCGCCTGCGAAAAGACCTGGCCCTGAGGCGATAGCAACATCACGCGCGTTGTGGCGTCGAAGTCTTCTCGTCGCGAAGCTCCAGTTAGCGCTTCGACAGCGGCGAAGATCGGCTCGGGCTTCAAAACCATCCCGTCGCCACCACCAAACGGCCGGTCATCGACGATGTGGTGCTTGTCGGTGGTCCACTGCCGCAGGTCGTGCGCAGTGATTTCCACGAGTCCGGCGTTACGTGCGCGCCTCAAGATTCCACAATCGATCACCTCGCGAAAGAACTCGGGAAAGATAGTGATGATATCGAAGCGCAACATCCTTCTTACGAATCAAAGATCTAAAAGTCCTTCAGGCGGGTCGATCACGATTGTCTTTCCCGCAGTGTCAACTGATACGACGATCGAATCTGCCAGTGGTATCAGTTGTTCCTTGCCGCTGTTATCGGCAACAACGAGGATCTCGGTGCCACCTGTTTTCATCACGGAGCTGACTGTGCCGATACTGTCGGCGCCAACCTTGACCGTGCATCCTTCGAGTTCCCAGTCGTAATAATGGTCCGCCGGAAGCGGCATGCGCTCAGACTCGGGAACAGCAAATTCAAATCCGACCAGCTCTTTGGCTGCTTCGACGTCGTCGTAACCAGCCACTTTCAATACGACTCGGTCGTTCTGAAACCAGTGATCTTCCAGTCGTTTTGCGGTTCGTTCACCACTTGGCGAAACGAGGATCAGTTCTTCAACGTCTCCAAACCGATCCGGAAAATCTGTCAAAAGCTCCGCGACGATTTCGCCTTTCAGGCCGCGGGGTCGCACCGCTCGCGCGATAACGACCAGTTCACTCGCGCCCGCGTCTTGCATCGTTCATTCAACGATTTCGAGCAAGTAACGTCGGTTTTTCTTGGTCCCTCCGATACGGGCCAGCGATCTTAGCGCGCGTATCGTTCGACCTTGCTTGCCGATAATCTTGCCGACATCGTTTGGCGCGACGCGCACCTCGATGAGCGTGGCTCCCCGCTGCTCGACTTCGCGAATGTCCACAGACTCGCTGTCGTCGACCAGGGCCTTGACGATCATCTCGATAGCGTCTCGCATAATTCGAAAGCTTAGGCCTGTGCCTCGCTCGCGGTTTGTTCAGCGCGTGCGCTGGCTTTGATCAGGCGGCTGACGGTGTCAGTGGGTTGCGCACCCTTTTCGATCCAGTAGTTAACTCGGCTCAGGTTGAGCTTGATCTCGGCGGGGTTTCGCGTGGGATTGTATGTGCCGAGGTTTTCAAGATAGGCGCCGTCGCGCTTTGATTGTTTTTCTTTCACAACCACGCGGTACGACGGGCTCTTTTTGGCTCCGGTGCGCATTAACTTAATCGCTAACAATTGCTTCCTCCTTCACACCACTTCCGTGGCTCACCTGCGTTTCTTCTTGCGTTTCTTTTTCAACTTCTTTCTCGATGGCGCCGCGGGCAACGATGGCATTTGGCCTTCATCTCCGGCAAATCCGGCCATGTCAGGCATGCCGGTCATCTTTCTCAACATCTTGCTTTTAATACCGCCGCCGCCAAACATTCCCGAACTGGAAAGCTGTCGCATCATCTGCCGCATGTCTACATACTGCTTGATGAGTTGATTGACCTGTGCGACTGACGTTCCCGATCCGCGCGCGATGCGACGCCGTCGATTCGCGTTCAGTATGCGATGATCGTTGCGCTCTTCCCACGTCATCGAATCAATGATGGCTTCAGTGCGCTTCAGCTCCTGCTCCATCATCTTCGACTGCTCGTCGTCCAACTGCGGCATGCCCATGCCGCCGAGCAGTTGGTCTGGCAGAAGCTTCATGATCTTTGAAAAAGAGCCGAGCTTCTTCACCTGGCGCAACTGTGAACGAAAGTCGTCTAACGTAAACTCGTTCTTCTGAAGCTTTTTGAGCTGTTCTTCTGCTTCCTGCTGATCGACTTTCGCCTGAACTTCCTCGATGAGCGACAAAACGTCGCCCATGCCGAGAATTCGCTGTGCGACTCGATCGGGATAGAACGGTTCGAGCGCGTCGTAACGCTCGCCAACGCCGACAAACTTCACGGGTTGTCCCGTAACCTGCTTGATCGAAAGGGCCGCGCCGCCCCGCGCGTCGCCGTCCATCTTCGTCAGGATCACTCCTGTGATTCCGACGCGCCGGTGAAACTCTTCAGCGGAACGAACCGCGTCCTGTCCAGTCATCGCATCGGCGACGAAAAGAATCTCGACCGGGTGAGTTTCCTGTTTGATGCTGACGAGTTCTTCCATCAGCGCGTCGTCGATGTGCAGGCGGCCCGCGGTATCGATCAACAGCGTATCGAAGCCTGTTTGCTGCGCGTGTTTCTGTGCTTCACGAACCAGCGTTAAGGGATCGTCACTCTGCGGATATTCAAAGATCTGCTGGCCCGTCGCTTTCGCGATTACCTTTAGCTGTTCACGTGCGGCCGGGCGGTAAACGTCGACTGAAACCAGCAACGGCTTTCGGTTTTGGTTCGCTGCGAGCCAACGCGCGATTTTTCCGGTCGACGTAGTCTTGCCGGAACCCTGAAGACCAACCACCATTACGGTGTTTGGAATCTGCTTAGTGAAAACAAGCCGCGATGATTGTCCGCCAAGCAACTCAACGAGTTCGTCAAAAACAATCTTGACGACTTGCTCAGACGGTTTGAGTTCCTGCCAGACCTGCTGTCCTTCGGCTTTTTGCTGAACAGAACTGATAAAGTCTTTTGCGACTTTATAGTTCACGTCGGCTTCTAAAAGGGCCAGACGGATCTCGCGCAGCGCAGCATCAACGTGCTCTTTCGTCAGCACGCCTTCGCCTCGCAAGTTCTTCAGCGTGCGTTTTAATTTGTCCGAAAGGGACTCAAACATATAACACTAGGCGAAGTTCCGCGCTGCTGACGGAAACGGAAATGATAGCGACCGACCTTAGGGGTGTCAAGGCGCGGAACGATTAACTTGCGGCGTAAATCCCTGTGTTTTGATGACTTAAATTTGCCGCGCCGGATCGACCGGTGACACGCCTCGAAAAATTCCGATCTCAACTACGGAAGAAAACTGTACGTGACCGCGGTCATGTGTTAAATTCACCACGAATAAAACACGTTTGCGCGGCAAAACTATAGAACAGACGAGTTTTGACGGTTTCCCTCCCAACCACGCATCATGAAAAGTCAGCCTGATTGATCTTTTATAGGTACTAAATGGATAAACGTGTGGGTCACGGACCGCTTGGTCGTGACCAAAAGCCCCCTACAGAGCGAGGTGTCGTTGATCTCGCTGACGCTCGGGTGAGAATTCGCTCGCGAGCGAAGCCTACGCACGAGTCGCTCCTGCGTGAGCTTGATGACATTCGCTCGCTGCTGGACCAGGGGCTATCCACCGAAGCAAAAGACCGGCTGGCTTTATTAATCTCCAACGCGCGCCACGATCAGACGATACTCGCGATGGGCAGGTGCGCTCTATCCACCACGCTCGAGCAACAGGGGCATTACCGCGATGCGCTGGCTGCTGTGTCGATGTATGAAGACCCGGAATCGCGCGCAAAGCTTGACGATCAGACGGTGAGTTATCTGCGTGTGCAGATCGGTCTCGGTTACAACTACACCGGAGATCATCCCAAAGCGATCGCAATGCTTCAGTCAGCTTTGCGTGACCATTCAGAGACTGGCGCAATCAATTTAGGCCACATTTACGCAGCGTTGGCGCGCACGTACCGGTCTATCACTGAGTATCCGATTGCGCGCGACTTTGCGCAGCGAGCGCTCGAGAGTTTTCGTCAAAATGGCGACTGGCGCGGTCTTGCTGAATCTTATTTCGGCGTGGGCGTGGCCGATATTCACGAAGGAAATTACGAAGCGGGGCTCGAAAACCTCGAACAGGCTTTGAAGCTCATCGGTGATCGGCCAGCCGCGTATATGCTCGGCCGCACCTACGCGAACATGGCTGGCGCCTGTTGGTTCCTCAAACGTCCGCAGGAAGGCATCGACTATCTCAAAAAGGCGATCACGTATTACGAGCGCACCGACCACAAGACCAGTGCCGCAGATGGTTATAACAATCTCGGCATCAATCTCATTCTGATTGGGCAGTGGGACCGGGCTCAGGAAGCATTGGAGCGCGCACTTTCACTCGCGACTGAAGTCGATGAGCGGGGCGCTAAAGTGCCCATGATTCTGGATTCGCTGGGCGAATTACACATGTTGCGCGGCGATCTCGTTCAAGCGAAGGATTACCTTGGCCGCGCTGTTGCGCTCGCCACGGAAAATGGCAACAAGTGGTATGCAGCCCAGGCTTTAAGAACTTTCGGCCGCTGTTATCTCGCTCTCGAAGACCCCGCAAATGCGCTCGCCACATCCCGAGAAGCCCTTAATCTCGCCGAGATCATCGGCGACCGCCAGGCTATCTGCGAGTCAAGGCTGATTGCTGCCGAAGCTTATCTGAAGACCAATGATCTCGACGACTGCAACCGGGAGCTTCAGAGCGTTACGGCTGAGACGACTGACAACACAACCGATTTGAATTTCACGGGCGAAGCTCATCGGCTGAACGGAATGCTGAACATGGCGCGCCGCGACGCTGAATCGGCGGCACAGCACTTCGGAAGCAGTGTTTCGATTTTCGACATGCTCGGCGATCGTTATCGTGCGGCGCGTGCACATCTCGAGTTGGGCCGCGCTTACGCGATCATCCGGCCGGAACGAGCCGGTGAACATCTGAGCCGGGCGCTGAATACGTTTCGTGAGTTGGGCGCGCGAATCGATTTGACGCGCGCTGAAGAGGAACTGCGGGAGCTTGCGCGTGCGACGCCCGCGCGGACTCAAGAGCAGTCGGCATTGACGCAGCTTTTGACGTTACGGCTTGCTGAAGCTGTAGCATCGCGCGAGCTGTTGTTACGCGAGCTGGCAGCGGTGATGCGCCAGGAAACTGGCGCGCAACGAGTCATAATCACTGAGCGCGGTGAACGTAACGAATTTAAGGTCGTCGTTGCACTGGGCTGTGCGCCCGTGGAAAGTCAGAAAATCGCAAACGAGATCGGTGATATCGAGGACGACGTTGCGCGTGATCGTTATGCGAAAAAACACGATGCCGAAGTGATCTTGTTGAAGTCGTCAAACGCTCCGGCTGCGAAGATGTATTTGTCACCGCGAAACCGCTCTAAGATGCCGAATGGAGTTGCGCTTGAGCCGTTGCTGCGCGTGGTCGAGTTAGGAATGGACGTTTGCGCGTTGCGCGCGGGGGCGCAGAAGAGCGGTACTAGCGAACGTTCCGACGAGTTAACCGGCGCCAGCCTGATGCCCGGCTTTATCCATTCGAGCCCGGCAATGACGCAGTTGGTCGAAGAAGTTCATAAGATTCGCTCTTCTGACGTGACGGTGCTGGTGACTGGTGAGTCAGGCACGGGCAAGGAACTGGTGGCGCGCGCCATTCACGCGATTTCGTCGCGCCGCGCGAAGATCTTCGTGCCGTTCAACTGTACAGCGGTTCCGAAGGAGTTGTCAGAAGGGTACCTGTTTGGTTACCGGCGCGGTGCTTTTACCGGCGCGGTGAACGATTCGCACGGCGTGATTCGAACGGCTGCTGGCGGGACGTTGTTCCTTGATGAGGTTGGAGACCTGCCGCTTGACGTGCAGCCAAAACTGCTCCGTTTTCTGCAGGAAGGCGAGATTCAGCCGCTTGGCGAACAACGACCGAGCAAGGTCGATGTGCGCATCATCGCTGCGACCAACACGGATCTCGAAGAAATGGTCTCACAAGGCCGTTTTCGTGAAGATTTGTACTATCGACTTAACGTGATTCGGCTGCGGGTGCCGCCTTTGCGCGAGCGGCGCAGCGAGATTCCGACAATCGTCAATTACTACGTCAATCATTATTCAGCGAAGTTTGGTCGGAAGGATATTCAGATCACGCCACAGGCGGTCGACTTGTTGATGGTGAGTGATTGGCCTGGGAATGTCCGCCAGCTTTGCAATGAGATTCAGCGGACCGTCGCTCGTGCTGAGGACGGGACGATCATTACCCCTGCGCACCTATCGCCTGAGTTGAAACGGACGTCTTCGCCGAC
>DATNDM010000564.1:0-5447 GCA_035553235.1 Pyrinomonadaceae bacterium
AGAAATAACCAGCCGCAAAAACGCACTGGCCCATTAGCCACGAAAAGGCGCAAAAGCACAAAACAGAACAATTCAGAGTTCCAACATTCAAGCTTCAGCTTGTTCTGGTTTGTGCTTTTTGTGCCTTTTCGTGGCTAAAGATTTCGTGAGGTTGCGCGGTCAAGAATGTGTTGGACGTGACATGAGGTGCAATTCGGCTGACCGTTCGTGACGTGGCAATTCGCGCAGGTCGTTCGCGGCGTCACTCGATCAAGAGGCTCGAACGAGTTGTGGCAACTCGAGCATGACAGTCGTCCCTCAGCATTCCCCTTCATCCCAGGCGCGATCTTCACCCGCTGATCATGCAGTGCATGAGACTGATTGCTGCGCCACTTTTGATCGCTGTCAGTCGGCAGCCTCACGACGCTGAGCTTCCGTAAATCCCACTCCTCATCGTTAATCGACTTCTCACTCCAGACACCATTCACCACTGGATATCCAAACGTCCCACCATGTGGCGTCCCAACCCTGCGACCGTTGTACAGCTTCTGATTGCTATCCGTGTGACACTGCGTGCACGCCGCCAGCGCGCCCGCCGTCGCACTAAACTCCACACCCTGATGTTCGGCATGACAAGCAACACAACCAACGCCTGCGGCTGCATGCGGCTTGATCACTGTCGCGGTGAACGCGTCCGTGTGATGACACGCAGTACAGCGCTGCTCCATGCTGTTCCTCAATGAGTGACAGTTCGTACATGACCCGGAGTTTGGCTTAGTCGCGATCGGCGGGAAGAGGCTGAGCTGCGACAACGTGTGCGCCTTCGAGATCGGCGCGGGAGAAAACGCGCTCGTGTACCAATAAGCTGCCGCAACAGTCACTAATCCCACGACAACTGCCGCCCACGTAAATAAAGCGATCGGCCAACGCGACAGCAGATCGGTTGTCGGCATCCAGTTGTACTGCGCTTTGCCACTGCGCCGGCCGCCCTTCGGAGACAACGGCGAAGGCCGCATCATCTTCCCCGCGTCACGAATGCGCTTGTCCCAGAAAACGTCGAGCGCTTTCGTCGCGGCGATTGGTGCGGCGCGCGGCTTCTTCGCTTTCGCGTCGGGTTCGACCAGATTGTCAGTGCTGAGGCCGGGATCGCTGACGTCGATCTCGGAAGGGTTCATGCCGATACGAACCTCGACGCGGATCGCGAGCGCCTCGTCAACCGAGTCGATCTGTAATTGAAATGGTCCGACTTCGATGATGTCGCCCGCGGCGAGAGCCTCGTTTTCTTCGACCGGCTTGCCGTTGAGGATAAGCGGGTTCTTCGGTCGCAGAGCGAAAAGATAATAGCTTTCTTCGAACAGCTTGATGCCCGCCTGAACGCGCGACACGGACGGATGATTCAGACGCAACTCACACTGCGGCAACCGGCCGATCAGCAATCCCTCGCTGATGATCGTCACCGGATGGACGAGTAGATCGTCACGAATAATAATAAATTGATTCGTCGACATATTTTTCGCCACAGATAACACAGATCAGCAGTGTGAATCCGCGAAATCCGTGGGTTAAGTGACTCTAAAAAACACGACTTGTCCGATATGGACCAGCATCAATGCAAGCATGATGGACGTCGCCGCGATATGCATCGGTATCCAGAATCGCAGCAACCAATGCAGCGCCAGCAAAGCATCGACTCTTCGCAACGTAACCGCAGTTTCGACGGCTGAGATCAAGAGCTCGCGCTCCTCATCGGTCGTCAACCGCGTCGTCCGGTCTTTGAACTCCTGTCGCGCCTGGGCCAGCAGCGCCTTCAACTCCTCACGCCTCCACATCTGCCGCCACAAGAATCCCCATGACAAAAACCGCGGGTAAACCCGATCGCGCAGCTCGTCCTTCAACCACCCATCGCTCTTCTCAAAAATCGTGCGCGTGTCGTTCCGCAACTCTTTCCTGCGCGCCTCGAGATCCTCGACCAGCAAAGGCTCACCTTCGATCCGCGTCATGATTCGCGGCATCAGCCAATACGACAAGATCCCGACGATTCCCGACAGCAACGTCAGATCAAACGCGACGTAAAGCAAGCTCGTCAGCAGCCCGCCCGTGCGCGGCCCGGAGTGAAACAGCAGGGCCACACCGGCGATCGCGCCGAAGTAAACATGGGCCAGCATCCAGTAACGCAACGCACCCGCGCGACGGCGATAAACCTGCTTGCGAAACGGGTACGACATCACTACCGCGATCCCGGCGAAACCGACGATTCCCGTCACCCAACGAAACGTCAGCCATGTGCCCGCGAGCACCGTGTCAAATCCATATTTAGCAAGCGCCCAAAAAAGAATGATGGCCGTGAGGATCGTTACGACAGCGCCGCCGATGTGCCACGCGCGCGCGAGTGGATCATTCTTGTGAATGTTTCGCCCGACCGCGTGCGTCTGATCGCGAAAGACAAATCCCTGCGCGGGGCCAATCTCACTGAAGTACTCGATCGGATCGACACGCACGAGGGCGCCGGTCGGACAATTCTCTTCGCACGAGTAAGCCTTCCGTCGTGCGCCCGGCGGGTTGAGCGGTGTGTCCTGGCAAAGATTGCACTTGATCGCGACCGGATCGTCTGACGGTTCCACGTTGACGAGCCGCTCGTTCCGCAAACTAAAAATCTTGCGTAGTTTCGCAGCGAAACCATCGTTCGACGGCGGCGCGGTACGCGGCACCATCGTGATCGCGTCGTAAGGACACTGCGTCGCACAATCAAAACAGCCGATACACGTCTGCGGATCGATATCAACATCGCCCGACGGACTGCGAAAGATCGAACCCGTCGGACAGCCAGTCAAACATTCCGGATCCGCGCAGTGCATGCAGACCTGCGGCACGAGTGCATGTTGCAAACGCTTCTTGCCGATCTTCGCGGGCCGCTCGATTTGAATTCCTCTGCGTAACAGACGCGATTGTCCGTGCATCTTGTGACACGCGAGCGAACAGTTGCCGCAGCGGATACACAGATCCATGTCCATCACGAGCAGATTCGAGCCGTCGATAATCCCGGTCGTAATCTCTTCTTCCGCCGCTTTCAACGCGTTCAGGTCGGGAAGAGCCTCAATCGTGAGCGGCAGCGAACTGCCCGCGTGAGATAGTTCTGCAAACGTCTCTGACAGTTCTTTGCGCAGGGCTGGATCAGTTGAAAACAGATCGAGCGGGATCTCGAGCACTTCGGTGCGCGCCATCACGGTCGCCCTGTATCTCCAAACGTTCGGCTGCAGCACGCCTTCGCTCCCGAGACAGTTGCCGCCGCCCAGGAAGTCGACGCCGATACCTTCATCCATTCCCAACACCACTCCGGCTGACGCCGCATCGAAAAAGACGCCGTACGACCGTCGCACCCAGCCGTTCTTGATCAGCACCAGACGATCGATGGGATCGCCGTCCTTGCACAGGACGTGATTCTTGCCATAGACGGAGTAACGCGCGATGCGGTGCAACTCGTCAGCAAGTTGTTGACTGGGAGGTTTGCTGGTGATGAGTCTGAGATCTTCGAGCAGACGATCGACGCCGTGGGTGCGATAAGTCGCGTCGAGAATGTTGCCGAATTTTGGAAGCTTCCGTAGTAGTCGTAACGCAGGCCGCATCACCTCGAGCACGAGCGCCGTTTGATTCGCAGGCACCGCGATCGTCGCGTTGCGCTCGATACCCGCGAGCAACGACATCTCGCCGAAACACGTGCCGGGCTCGAGTTGACCTATCTTCTTCTGCGCGTCTGCATCGCGAACGTAAACGTCGAGCGTACCTTCGACCGCGATATAAAAGGTGTTTCCACCCCACTCACCCTGCCGCATGATCTCTTCGCCGGCATCGTAAGTGAGCAGGCGCACGTACGGCCCGACGCGCTTACCGTTCGCGTAATCGCGACCCTGAACTATGACTTCGAGATCAGTGGCGTACTTCTGCTTGCCATTTTGTTCTTCGAAGAGTTCAGCGGTAAGAGCGAGATTTTGGACGGCTTCAACAACGCGACCCCGATCGGTAATTTCGCGCATGAGCCGTTTATACAACATCTCGCCGCAAAAAGGCACAAAAAGCACAAATGAAAACTGCGCCGTTCACGTTGAGCTGGCTCTGTGGAAGTTTTCATTTGTGCTTTTTGTGCCTTTTTGCGGCTAGATGCTAAACTTCGCGCGTGCTGCCAGAAAATCTCTACGCGCTTCCACTCGAACAACAAATCGGACAATTCCTATTCATCGGGCTTCCGGGCACTGAGCTTGACGCCGAAGCACGCGGCCTCGTCGAGGAAGTCAAACCAGGCGGCGTCATCATCTTCGGACGCAACGTCGCTGGTCCAGAACAACTCCGCGCCTTGACCGACGCGGTTCGCGCAGTTGTCCCGACGCCGCCACTCTTCGGCATCGATCAGGAAGGCGGTCTCGTCGATCGACTGCGACGCATCTTCACGCCGATGCCGTCCGCGCGCACGATTCGCCAGCACGGCGATCTCGCAGCCGCACGCGCACTCGGAAGAATCACCGGCGAAGTGCTGCGCATGCTCGGCTTCACTATCAACTTCGCGCCCGTGATGTCGATCATGACCGAGGATCGCGACCTGCTCTCGAACGGTCTTTATTCAAGATCATTCGGACGCTCGCCCGGCGAAGTGCTCGGTTACACGACTGTTTACATGCGTGGTCTCCAGGGCACCGGACTGATCGGCTGTCTCAAACATTTTCCGGGCATCGGCGCGGGTGAAGTCGATTCGCACGAAGAGATGCCGGTCGTTCGTCTCTCGCACGACGATCTGATCGCACAGGATCTCGCCCCCTACATCGAGCTCTTTCAACGACGCGACGATCGCGTGCGTTGTGTGATGGTCAGTCACGGTGGCTTTCCAAACGTCGACATTCGCGAAGAGACTACAGGTGGATTGCTCGAACCGGCTTCGTTGAATTACAACATCGTCACGAAGCTGCTGCGACAGGAACTCGGCTACAACCACCTCGTCGTGACCGATGACCTCGAAATGGGCGCCATCGCTCGTCATTGTGAAATCGAGGACGCGGCCGTGCGCGCGGCGCTCGCCGGCGAAGACATGCTGTTGATCTGCGCGACTCCTGACAAAATCCGTCGTGGCTATCACGGTCTCCTCGAAGCAGCGAAGACCGGCCGGTTAACAGAACAACGCATCAGGGAGTCGCTCCACCGCATCGCGCAGATCAAGACGATCATGGAGCCGCCGCTGCCGCTCGACCTTGCGCGTTTTCAACAACTCGCCGACGAAATCCTCAAACTCAATTCCAAGCTCAACTACACCTACGGAGGCACAGTTAAGTGAGCCAGACCAAGCTGGTACTGCTGCTCGTTTTAATATTGCTGTTGATTATTCCCCCGGGCTGCCGCACGCGCAGCAACGCGTTTGTGATCGCGCTCGGCGACAACATCCGTACGATCGATCCCATCGGTTCGCCGTCGGTCGACGCGGCCAG
>DATNDM010000565.1:0-5418 GCA_035553235.1 Pyrinomonadaceae bacterium
AATCAGCGGCTGAAACCACGGCTTTTCGAGTGCTTTCAGAAACTGAAGCTTGCCTTGATTGACGTCGAGCAGCGAATTGCAGTTCGGACACGTAACGCGCTCGGTCTTGTCAGGCGCGCGCAGCGCGAGTGGACCACCGCAGTTTGGACAACTGACTTGCTCCGCGCCGACGCGGCGTTCTTCTCGCTCGGGTGCGCGCGTCGTGGTGATAGCGAGATCGGCGAGCGTGACTTCCTGACCGAGGAAGATGAGCGGCGGCGTTTCGTTGTAGTCGATCGTGCCGAAGTTGCCATTCGCGCCGGACAGATCCGCGTAGTAATAAGTTTCACCGGGCGTCAGCAGGTAAGGAATCTCGCCTTTCGCACCGAGCGCAGTGGCGCGGCCGGTTTCCGCGACCATCAGCGGCGTGGGCCACGGCAGGCCGGGCACTTGCTGTCCGAGCTGTAGCTGATCGAACGTTGGGATGTACGTGTCTTCAGGTATCGGATATTGAAACGTGATGTAGAAGCGGCCTTGCGCTTCGGCGAGCCAGCCGAGCCAGCCGTTTGAGAACGTCGCGTACCACTCGTCCCACTGGCCGCCCATCTCGTGTCCGAGTTGCGCGCGGCCTGTTAGTTCGAACGGAACGTCTTTCCACTTGCCGCGGAGTCCGATATCTAACGGCGAGCCGGTTTCGATGAGCTCTGCGACCTTGCCGAGATCTTTCAACTCGCGATCGGTGCGCGCGACGGCGGAGTGGCAGTATTCGCAAATGACGACGACGGATTGCCCGCTCTTGAACTCAACCGGCGCGCCGCACGATGGGCAGTTCGCCACGAGCACGCTCATTTAGCGGCCCCCGTGGCGACGTCGTGAAGCATGCGTTCGAATACACGAACCTTGACGTCTGTTGCGCCAAGCATTTCTTTGAGCGTTGTTTCCCACGTCCATGACGCGCGGTTGCGACAGCAGTAGAGATTGAATGTCGCAGCGCGAAACTCGGGATACGTGTGGCAGGTTAGGTGTGATTCTGAAAGCAGGGCGAGACCGCTGACGCCGTTTGGCTGATCAAATTGATGCCAGGCGATCTCGCCGAGAACGTTCAGGCCGAGATCGCCGATGACGCGTTCGAAGATTTCACGCAAACGATCGAGATCTGCAAGGGCCGTCGGGTCGCAGCCGCTTGCGTCAATGAGCCATTCGGTTCCGAGATTCATAGTTCAAGCCACGGATTGCACAGATTAACACGGATTTTATTTACAGTGTTCATCCGTGAAATCCGTGGCTCATTTTATTCTCCCGCCAACGAGGCGTGGGGCAGAATCGATGGTGGAATGGGTTCGAGGAAGCGCGAAAGGGTGGGTGTGCCGTCCGTTTCCGGCCCGCGATAGACGTCCACTGCCGGATAAACGAAGTGCAGGTCTTTCTTCGCGCGCGTCGTGGCCACGTAAAGCAGCCGTCGCTCCTCGTCGAAATCGTCAAACTCATCCTGAAAACGGTTCGACGGAAACCAACCATCAGTCATCCAGATCAGAAACACGTTGTCCCACTCGAGACCCTTCGCAGAATGCACTGTGGAGAGTGTCACGAAACCACGGCTATGACGCGGCGTGTTCTCCTGCACGGCTTCGGTTGGATCGAGCGCGATGTCGTCGAGCAGCTTCGCCGGAGTTTTGTATCGCTTCGCGATCGATTGCAGGTGCTCGAGATCGCGACCGCGTCGCTGCGTGTCGTCGTACTTGTTCTTCAACAGTGGTCGATAGAAACGCAACACTGCCGACAACTGCTCGCTCGGAGTCTTGCTTTCGAGCATCGCAATGAACACACGCGACAGTCGCAGCAGTTGCGCCTCGTAAGCTGCTCGGGCAGGGAAGCGCTGAAGTTTTTTGAACAACGATGACTTGGTTTTCGGTGAGCGAAACTCGTGCTGCTCAACGCCGAGATGTTCGAGTATTTGATAAACCGTCGCGTCGCCGATGTGATCGATCAGCTTCAGCGCGCGAAACCACGAGAGCGTATCAGATGGCTTCAGGACGACGCGCAGAAACGAGAGCGCATCCTTGATGTGCGCTGACTCCGCAAACCTGATCCCGCCAAATTTTCGAAACGGAATGCCGTGCCTGCCGAGTTCGATTTCAAGGTCGAATGAATGCGAACTCGAACGAAAGAGCACTGCGATTTCACTCAACGGCACGCCCTCGTCGCGCAGGTCAGCGATGCGCTGCGCCACAAAGCGCGACTGCTCGTTCTCGTCGTGCGCGCTCACCACAACGGGCGGCTGGCCGCCCTCGATACGCGAGTAAAGCCGCTTTTTGAAGCTCTCTTTCACGTCGGAAATAATCGCGTTGGCGACGTCGAGAATCGGCTGCGTGCTGCGAAAGTTTTCTTCAAGCTTGTTGATCTTCGCCGCTGGGAAGAGCTTCGGAAACTCGAGCATGTTGCGATGACTCGCGCCGCGAAACGAGTAGATCGATTGAAACTCGTCGCCAACGACAGCGACGTTGTCGTGTCGCGCGGTCATGAGTTTGACGATCTGCGCCTGGAGCTTGTTCGTGTCCTGATACTCGTCGACCATGATGTAACGATACTGGTCCGAAATCTGTTCGCGCATGGTCGCGCTGTTTTCCAGCGCTTCGCGGAATCGTACGAGCAGATCGTCGTACGTGAGCATGTGGCGGCTGCGTTTGAAATCCTCGAACGACTTGAACAACGTTTCGAGGTTGCGACGCTCGTCGACGAACTGCGGATACTGCTGGTTCAGCACCTGCTTCAGCGACAGGACTTTGTTGACCATCATGCTGAAGATCGCAGCGATGGTGCGCTTGCGTGGGAAGTGTTGCGCCTTTGTGAGACGGATCTGGCGACGCAGCAGATCGATCAGATCTTCCGTGTCGCTCTGGTCGAGGACGGTGAAGTTTTTGGCGACGCCCGCTTCATCCGCGAACTTGCGCAACACCGAATGGCCCAACGAGTGAAACGTTCCACCAGAAACGCGCTGGCAACGCGCGTCGGCGAGAGCGGCTGCGCGCGCCAACATGCTTGCGGCGGCGCGGCGGGTGAACGTCAGCAAGAGAATCGATTCCGGTTTTGCTCCAATCTCGACAAGACGTGCGACACGATAAACAAGCGTGCGTGTTTTGCCGGTCCCGGCGCCGGCAACGATCAGGAGCGGACCTTCCGTGGTCGTTACTGCTTTGAACTGCGCTTCGTTTAATTCCTTCTCGTAATCGACGGCGCGTGCTCCGGCTGCCGCGCGTTTCAACACGAGTCGCGTTCGCGGCGTGACGGGCAACGTTTTGCCGAGCTCGAGATCGCGTTTGAGTGCTTTGAGTTCTTCCGCGAGTTCGTCGATCGTTTGGTAACGATCCTTGGGCGCCTTGGCGAGCGCCTTCGCGAGGATGCGTTGCAGATCGAAAGGTAGTTCCGGACGACCATCGCTCGGAAAGCGCGGATCGCGATGAAGAATCGCGTGCATCGTGTCGATGCGATTGTCGTGCACGAACGGCGCGGTGCCGGTCACCATCTCGCACAAAACGACACCAAATGAGAACACGTCGCAGCGGCGATCGACGCGTTGGCCCAACAACTGTTCGGGCGCCATGTAGTTCACCGTGCCGAGCAATGTGCCTGACTCTGTTTGCACACCGAGGACGAGCGTTTTCTGTTCACTATCCGCGACGAGCGCGCGTTCGCGTTCCGCGACGAGCTTGGCGAGACCGAAGTCGAGGATCTTTGCGTAGCCGTCGCGACTCAGCATCAGGTTCTCGGGTTTGAGATCGCGGTGAATGATGCCCGACTCGTGCGCCCGCGCGAGTCCGGCAGCGATCTGAATCGCGATGTCGAGACTCTCTTTCAGTTGCAGACCGTTATTCTTGATCTTCTCGCGCAGCGTCTGGCCTTCGACGTACTCCATCGCGATGTAAGGTTTGCCGTCGTCTTCGCCGACTTCGTAAATCGTCAGGATGTGTGGGTGGCTCAGCGCTGAGGCGGCGCGCGCTTCCTGAAAGAAACGGCGCCGGCGGTCTTGTTGCGAGACATACTCTGATGGGAGCAGTTTCAGCGCGACGGTGCGCTGGAGCTTGTTGTCGTAAGCCTTGTAAACGGCGCCCATGCCGCCCGCGCCGATTGGCGCCACGATTCGATAATGAGCAATCGTTTGAACGGGGAGAGGCTTCATGTCGTAATTTTAGCCGCAGATAGACGCAGATGATACAGATATGTTCTGATCTATGTGAACCGCTGACCAGAGAAGGAGCTGCTTATGATATGTCCGCGTTGCGCCTCAAATCAGGGTGACGACATAAAGTTTTGCACGTCCTGCGGCGCGAATCTTCAGGCGGTGCGCGAAGTCCTCCAGCCGCCCGACCCGGCCGGCAAGTTCAACTGGAACAACACCTGGGTGGCGGAGATGTTCATGTCGGGCCAGGCCAACGAGCTACGCAAGCAGGAGATGGAGCGCCGGCTCGGCATCACGCCTGAAGTTAAGCGTTACAACGAAATCAAAGCAGGTGTGATCACGAGCTGTGTTGGTATCGGAGTATCAATCTTTTTGTTTTTCATTATGGGCGCGATCGCGAACCAGACTCCGCATGATGCTGAATTACTGCGGAGCATATGGCTGGCGGGACTCATTCCTTTTATGGTCGGAATTGCATTGATCATCAATGGCACTGTCGTCAGCAAGAAGATGGTCGAGGTCATGGAGCACGAGCGGAACAAGGCGAGGAATCTTGAAGAAGGCGCGGCTCCGCGTGGACTGAGATCGCCCGATACGAATGAGTTTATTCCCGTCAACTACAGCGTGACGGATCAGACCACCCGACATCTCGAAAACTCGGAACGGAAAGTTGATCGATGAACAGGATCTCGGGTATTGAGAAGAGTCAGGCGCCGTGGCACCTGCGCTGGTTTTACACGGCCATGCGCAAGATGTTTGGCAAAGACCTGACGCCGGTGAAGCAACAGATGCGGCTGCCGGGGATGGTCTGGGGCGGCATCGCGATGGAGGCCGGGCTGGGCCGGAAACGTAAAGTGTCGTTGCGGTTTATTCAGCTGGGGAAAGTGCGGACCGCCGCGCGCGTTGGGTGTCCGTTTTGAGTCGACATCAATTCTGCCGTTGGCAGAAAAGCTGGTTTGACTGATGAGAAGTTGTTGGCAGTTGTGAAGAACGATCTGTCAGTGTTTTCGGACATCGAGAAGCTCGTGATCGAGCTCGCTGATCAGATGGCCAACACGCCCTCCAATATCTCTGACGAACTCTACGCTCAACTGCGCGACAAATTCTCCGAAGAACAATTACTCCAACTCAGCGGCCAACTCGCGTTCGAAAACTACCGCGCCCGCTTGAACCGCGTCTTCGACGTCGGCAGCGACGAGCTCTATCATGCGGGAAAAAACAGGTAGGCACCGCGATGCCACACTATTCTCTGATGAGAGAAA
>DATNDM010000566.1:0-4823 GCA_035553235.1 Pyrinomonadaceae bacterium
CCGTTTCGCTAATTCTTCGTCGACGATCGCGACTGCGTTGGGACCGAAGAAGTTACCGGCGCGCATGTCGGACGCCAGAAAATCGCGGCCTTTCAAAATCGGCAGTCCGATCGTCTTGAAGTAATCGGAAGAGACGAAGGCGTAGTCGGCGTGCGGCGGCGGATCGTTCGGATTCGCGTGCCGGTCGCGAATCGAGAAGATCGAGTTGTCGGCGCCGGGAGTGAAGGGAGTCTGGAACGCAGCCGCTGCATGTTGCACGCCCGGCAACGCGGAGACACGCGCGAGCACGTCGTCATAAAACGCCGCGACCTTCGTCGCGTTGTTGTATTGCGCAGTCGGCAGCGACAGACGCAGCGTGAGTACGTTCTGCGCATTGAATCCTGGCTTCACGTCGAGCACTTTGCCGAAGCTCCGGACGAGCAGGCCCGCCGAGATCAGCAAAACGAGCGCAATCGCGACTTCGCCGACGACGAATGCTCTGCGCAACCATTGGCGCGCGCCGCTGGCTGAGTCCGTTCGGTCTGATTCTCGCAGTGAACTGACGAGGTTTGTTTTCGAGGCGGTCAGGGCTGGAACCAACCCGAAGATCACACCGCAAACGAGCGAGGCTCCGAGGCTGAGCAGCAGGATGCGCAGATCAACCTGGACGGCGTCAAGGCGTGGCAGCGTGCTGGGCGCGAGTGAGAGCAACGCCCTCGTGCCCCAAAATGCGAGCAGGATGCCGAAAACGCCGCCGATGATGGCGATGACGAGACTTTCCGTGAGTAGCTGACGAATGATGCGGCCGCGGCCCGCGCCCAGCGCTGCGCGCACTGCGATCTCATGACCGCGTACAGTAGCGCGCGCAAGCAGCAGGTTCGCGACGTTCGCACACGAAATCAACAGCACTGCTATCACCGCGCAGAGTAAAACAAACAGCGGCCGTCGCACATCGCTCACGTATTCGTCCGTCAACGAGCGGACTTCGATGCCGAAGATGTCAGGATCACTCCCACTCTCATTCCGCGCGACGCCGCTCATTACGTTCTGCGCCTGATTGATCGTCGTTCCCGGTTTCAAACGCGCGAGCATCGTGAAGGAGAGACTGCCGCGTCGTTCAGGCGAGACCTCGCGCGGCGAGAAAGCCATCGGCACCCACATATCGACATTCGGGTAGATCTCTTCGATACCTTCGGGCGCGACGCCAATGACTTGATAACTATCGCCGTTCAGTTGGACCGAGGTGGTAAGAACACTCTCCTGCGAACTGAACAGTCGTTTCCACAACGCGGCGCTCAACACCACGACGCGCTCGTTGCCAAACTTGTCTTCTTCAGGAGTGAAGAACCGGCCCGCGATCGGATTGATCCCGAGCATCGGAAAGAACGTTGCGGTCACGCGTCCCGCCTGCAAACGTTCGGGCATACCGACGCCGCTGAGATTGAAATTGCGCGTCGTGTATGCGGCGGTTGATTCGAAGACGTCGGTCTGGCGGCTGTAATCGAGATAATGCGGACCAGACACTTGCGTGCGCGGCAGGTTGATCTTCGGCATCTGGTTGTGCACGACAACCACACGCTCCGGATCCGCGACGGGCAGTTTGCGCAACAACACCGCATCGACCACCGTGAACGTCGCCGTCGTCGCACCAATACCCAACGCGAGCGTGAGCACAGCGATCCCGGCGAAGCCCTTGCGCTTCACCAGTCCTCTCAACGCATATCGCAGATCAGCGAAAATCGTATTCATGAATTTTTATTCGTATCGCAGCGCCACCAGTGGATCGACTTTCGTCGCCCTGCGGGCAGGCAAATAGCACGCTATAAACGCCGCCACGAATAAACAAAGCGATACCAAACTAAACGTCAGCGGGTCCGTCGGCTGAACACCAACCAGCAGCTTTTCGATAAACCTTGTAACGGCCCACGCACCTGCAATCCCGATTACGATCCCAAGCACCGCGAGCTTCATCCCGTTCGTCACCACGAGCTTCAGCACATCAGCCGTGCGCGCGCCCAGCGCCATCCGAATTCCGATCTCCTGTGTGCGCTGCGTCACCGCAAACGCCATCACGCCATAAATCCCGATTGCAGCCAGCACGAGTGCGATGCCGGCGAAGATCGCGAGCATCACCGATGAAAACGAGTAGAGCGCGACAGACGACGATCGCACCTCCTGCATCGTCTTCACATCAAACACCGGCTGGTCCTTATCAATGGCCCACACCTGTTGCCTCAATGCGGCCGCCAATGACGAAGGCTCGACGCTCGTTCGCGCGACGAGAACCATCGCATTCCAGGAATCCTGGGCGTGCGGCAGGTAGTACTCAGGCGTCACGGGAATATCCAGCTCGTGCTTCACGTCTTTGACCACGCCCACGATCTGCATCCAGCCGGTGCGCTCCGGTGGCCCATAAAAGCGGATGCGTTTGCCGATCGGATCCTGGCCCGGCCAGTGTTGGCGCGCGAGCGTCTCGTTGACGATGATGACGGGCGTGGAACCGGCTTTGTCCTGTTCCGTAAACGCGCGACCGCGCACGATCGGAATTTCCATCGTGCGGAAATAATCAGGAGTGGCGACGCGATAACGACCCTCGTGCTCCTGGCCCGGAGGCGGTTCGGGTTCGCCCTCAATCAGATAAGAGTCCGATGAGTTTGAACCGCCGAGCGGCAGGTAGTTTACGAACGCCGCCGATTCGACACCCGGCTGCGCCTTCACGCGTTGGGCCAGGTCGTTATAAAACGCCGCGCGCGACGCGTCGTCTTTGTACTTCGCGCCCGGCAACACGAGCGTCATCGTCAGCACGTGATCGGGATTGAAACCTGGATCGGTTCGCAGGAGTGAAAGAAAACTGCGCGTCAGCAATCCGGCGCCCACCAGCAACACGAGCGACAGTGCGACTTCGAAAACGACCAGCGAACTGCGCAGACGATGTGACGTGCTCGTCGTGCCGCGCGTTCCTTCTTTCAACGAGTCGTTGAGATTCGGCTTCGACATTTGCAATGCCGGAGCGAGACCAAACACGATGCCACTCACCAGCGAGAGTCCGAGTGTGAACAACAGCACCGTCGGATTGATGCCGAGCTGATACCAGCCGGCTGCATACTTCGCCGCGTCCGCCGGGTTGCCGGCGCGCAACGCATCGATGCCCCAGAAACCGATCAGTATTCCAAGTGCGCCGCCGATCAGCGCGACGATCAGGCTTTCGGTCAGCAGTTGTCGAATGATGCGCCAGCGACTCGCGCCCAGCGCAGTTCGCACGGCGATTTCTTTTTGCCGTCCACTCGCGCGCGCGAGCATGAGGTTCGCGACGTTCGCGCACGCGATCAGCAGTACGAAACCGACGGCGGCCATCATCACCCACAGCGCCGTGTCGTACGTGCGCACTGTGTCGGCGACTATCGGAAAAACCGTTGCGCCCCAGCCCGTGTTGGATTCCGGAAACTGTTGTTCGAGCCGCGCGCTGATGTTGTCGATTTCGGCTTGCGCGCCGCCGATTGACGCGGACGGTTTCAGTCTGCCGATCACGTAGTAACCATGACTGGTCCGGTTCTTCACCAACTCAGCGGTTATCTGTAACGGCGCGTAAATCTCGCCGCCCTTCGGAAAGTTGAAGCGGTCGGGCATCACACCGATAACGCGGCGCGCGATGCTGTTGACTGTGATCGTCTTGTCGAGGATGTTTGGATCACCGCCGAAGCGCCGCTGCCAGAGGCTGTAGGTAAGGACTGCGACCTGATCTTTGCCCGGTTGATTCTCTTCCGGCAAAAACGTCCGGCCCATGATCGGCTTTATTCCGGTCGTGTCGAGAAAGTTTGCGGTGACGAGAAATCCCTGGATGCGCTCGGGGGGATCGATGCCGGTGAGATTGGCGTTCCACCAACGGTAAAGAGCGAGTTGTTCGAACGACTGCGTCTGCGACTGCCAATCGACATAGTTGCCGAAGGCGACTTCGTTGTGCATGACGCCGCGGCTCGGCATCTTGTCCCAGACGGCGACCACGCGATCGAGTTGCGGGAATGGCAGCGGCTTCAGCAGGAGTGCGTTGATGGCGCTGAAGATTGCGGTGTTGGCGCCGATGCCGAGTGCGAGTGTGACGACGGCGATGAGCGTAAAGGTCGGCCGCCTCAAGAGATTTCTCAGTGCGTAACGAATATCGCCCATGAGCCTCCTTTGAGCCGCAGAATTTTTTTAGCCACAAAGAAGCACAAAAATCACAAAACAGAAAAGAAAGGCCAAGGTGCTTCTGGGCGTCCGTTTCGGTTCAAGCTCCTGGCTAAAAACTCTTCTTGTGTCTTTTGTGGCTAAGTTCTTTTTGTGCCTTTTGTGGCTAATTAGCGATCAAAATCATTAATGTGGCGTCGTCGTCGAAGTTGCCGGCGCAAAAATCTGTGACTTCGTTGAGAATTACTGTTCTCAACTCAGCCGCGTTGCGACCGTCATGCGAGCGCAGGCACTCCTGCAAACGCTGCTCGCCAAACTCCTCGCCGTCAGCGTTGCGCGCTTCAGTCACGCCGTCTGTGAACAGCAACAACTTGTCGCCTTCGTAAAGTTGAATCTCTTGTTGTGTAAAAGTTGAATCGCAAAACGCGCCGATCACGCGGCCGCCCTCTTCGAGGAGAATGCACTCACCATCGCGACGCACCAGCATCGGTGGATTGTGCCCTGCGTTCGTGAACGTCAGTTTGCGTGTGGCGATATCGAGCTCGCTGTAGAAGCACGTGATGAATTTTCGCAGCGGCGTGTATCCACACATCAACTGGTTCAGCTTTTCACACAGCTCACTCGGCGAGATGCTTTCGGACGCAAACGATCTCAGCGCCGCTTGCAGATTCGACATCAAC
>DATNDM010000567.1:0-3143 GCA_035553235.1 Pyrinomonadaceae bacterium
CCCATGTCCTGAATCCCGGCGACAGAGTCACGACTAAGAAGCTCAAGGCATGCTTCCAGCAAAAGTTTCTCCTTGAACGGATCCCCGACTTGCACGGCCGGACGATCTTCGCGCGATTGGTCTGTCAATTCGCGCGAAGCGAAGGCTGCCCCGGCCAAGCCATCGCGACCCGTCTCCGCGCCAACATAAAAAACTGGATTACCCACGCCGCTTGCGGTACCGCGAGCCAGTTGTTCATGACGTAGTACGCCGAGACAAAAAACATTTACGAGTGGATTGCCCTCGAAACTCTGATCGAAATAGATTTCACCACCAATCGTAGGGATCCCAATGCAATTTCCGTAATGTGCGATCCCGGAGACGACGCCAGTGAACAGGCGACGGTTCGCCGCCAATTTCAGATTTCGTCCGCCTGAGGCGGATTCAGATTTCGAATTTTCAGCGGTGATTGGTCCAAACCGCAGAGAGTTCAGGCAGAATTCCGGGCGTGCGCCCATCGTAAAGATATCGCGGATAATTCCCCCGACACCAGTGGCTGCACCTTGGAAAGGTTCAATCGCGCTCGGATGATTGTGGCTCTCCATTTTGAAGGCGATCGCCCAACCGTCGCCGATATCGACGACACCTGCATTTTCTTCGCCCGCTTTGACCAGAATGCCCGCACCGGTAGTCGGAAATTTCTTTAGTTCTTTCTTCGAATTCTTATAAGAACAGTGCTCACTCCACATTACGGAGAAAATTCCCAGCTCGGTGAAATTTGGCTCGCGACCGAGAATCTTCTTAATGCGCTCGAACTCTTCTGGAGTGAGTCCGTGTTGCTTGACGAGTTCTGGGGTGACTGCTGGCTCGGCAGTCGGCGTCTGGCTGGTCATCGACAAATGCAACGTATCGAATCCATAGGAACGCTCAATCGCTCAAATAAGAATTTTCACCAAATGTCACATCCGTGACGCGTCCGGCAGATCTTCGAACTACGAACCTTGAGTGTCAGTATTAATAGGAGGAGGCATCCATGGTTAAGAAAACAATGATTACACTCGCTTGCGTGCTCTTGGCCTCGCCGGCGTTTGCGCAGACTACCAGAAGGTTGACCACCGTGGAGGGAGTAACAGTAACGGCCCCCGTCATCTCGGCTCAGGGAGGGACTGCCGCAAGCTATCAGCCTCCCGGGACTCTGGTGATTCGCACCGACAGTGCGAATCCCGAGCGGTTTGACTCATTCGGACCGGGAGTTGTCTTTGATAAGTTTGGCCGGCCCTTTCGCGGTTCCATTCAGCCCGGCGCGCGCGTAGTAGTATTTTACGCCAACGACGGCTACACGCGTCTGGTTGACCACGTAGTCGTTTTAGACTGACAAGCTCTGTGCCTTTCGAATAGATGGCGGCCAGCAGCCGTCAGAGGAACAAATGGACAGGTGTAATCTGGGTATGCCTGTCGAGCTGCCGGGCATCATGCTCGGGAGAAACCATCAAAACAAATAAGGAGTCGTATATATGACAAGAACACTGATTGCTCTCGCCTGCGCATTAGTTGCGCCTGTGGCGTTTGCGCAGACGAGCACAACAACAACTGAAACAACAACGGAACCAGCAACGACAACACAGACAACGAGCACAACGTACACGGCAGGCACCGTGACCACGTACGAGCCCGGTAGAACTGTTGTAGTCAAGGGTGAGCAAGGCCCAGTCAGTTTTGCTTTGGGCACGGCCGCGCGAGTCGTCAACGGTGCGGGCAAAGTCGTGACTGCGCCGCTGCGAGCTGGGCAAAAGGTGCGAGTTTACTACACCGGACCTGAAAGGGAACGGGTGGTTGAGCGAGTAGTTGTTGAAGACCAGGACTGACGCGCTTTAGCTACAACGTAACAAGGAGTAGTTGGTCAAAAATTCAAAAGCCGCAGGGTCGAAATGACCCTGCGGCTTTTTATTTTCTCGCATTGGCGCAGATTGTCGCGGTGGATTTGGGAACAATTGCAAATGTGGCAACGGCGATGACCGTGCTTGTCGGCGTTGTGTTTGGTCTTATCGAAATGCGCCGGTCGCGGCGGGATCGTGAAGAACGCGCCGCTTTTGCCGCAGTGCAGGCGTTCATGACACCGGAATGGATGAGTTCTTCGATGATCGTGCATTCGATTCCGCAAGGCACAACCGCCGCGCAACTCGAGAACGATCCGCGGATGCTGGAAGCGTGTTTGAAGATTGCGACCATCATGGAGGGAATCGGCTACTCGGTTTATGCGCGCATCGTGCCGCTGTCCGTAGCGGCCGATTTGATCGGTGGAACCGCGCGGATCGCGTGGCGAAATTTTCGTCCGTTTGTCGAGTTGGAGCGTATGCGCGCCGGCACGCAAAAAAGTTGGGAGTGGTTCCAGTGGCTGGTGGAACAGCTCGAACGCCACACAGTGACCAAGTCGAATTTGAAAATGGGTGCACAAACCGTTTACCGCGACTGGCAGCCGTAATTTGCGTTTGGCGCACAAATCGAAGAACGTCACTGGATGGCTTTTGATCTAAAGGAAATTATCGCGGCCCGACTGGGTGAGAATTACCAACTCCACGAGCGGTATATCAATCGGACGCTGGTGCAGGCGCAGCGAGTTATCGGGTTCGACAAGGTCTATGCGCGAGCGGAAGGCGCGTACCTCTACGACATGGATAATCGGCCGTACCTGGATTTTCTAAGTGGCTATAGCGTTTTCAACATCGGACGGAATCATCCGGTAGTGAAACAAGCGATTCGCGATGTTCTCGATCTCGATCTGCCGAACATGATCCAGATGGATTGCTCGCTTTTGAGCGGGTTACTTGCTGAGGCGTTGACGAAACGAACCCCGTCGCATTTGAACGCGGTGTTCTTTTGCAATTCAGGAACCGAAGCAATGGAAGGCGCGTTGAAGTTTGCGCGGGCTGCCACAGGGAGAAAACGGGCGGTTTCACTAGCGAGCGCGTTTCACGGACTGAGCCTCGGTTCGTTGTCGTTGATGGGATGCGAAAGTTTCACCGAAGGCTTCGGCCCGTTGGTGGAGGGATTTGATGCGCGTGTGCCACTCGATGACGTCGAAGCACTCGATCGACAGTTGCGTTCTCGGGACGTGGCGGCGTTCGTGATTGAGACTGTCCAGGGAAAAGGATGTCAAACTTCCA
>DATNDM010000568.1:0-2643 GCA_035553235.1 Pyrinomonadaceae bacterium
CTTCTCGTGGCACGACAAGCTCGAGGATCTGCGCACGCCGAACTCGGATGGAAAAGTCCCCGAAGACACGACGCTCACTTACTGCGTGCTCGGCTGGTATCGCGACGCACAGCAGGATCCACTCTCGTCACCCAAAGCAAAGGTCGTCGAACGTACCGACGCGAACGGCAAATTCCTCGGCTGGTTGATCGATCCGCCGGGATGGTCCATCGATGCAAAGTCCGCCGCGCCGGCAGAACTACTCAAGCGGCGCTCGGTGTTTCATGGCATGGTGGCCCATATCAACTACTGGAGCGGTCAAACTACTTATAAAGGTCACATGCTCGGTTACCCCGGCGCGCCGTTGGTCGGCGGTGCGATGGGAGGAACTACTCCGGCTTTCAAGGTTGGCGTCGGTAACAGTGCGGAAGACGCGCTCGTGTCGCTGGTGTCGAGTGAGTACAGCGGTGAACAACAACCGGGTAGTTTGGCGAAAGAGCAACCGAATCTGTGGAAAGCGCTCGAGGCTGTTGTCTATCGTCAAGCGGAAACGCTGGTCCGAAGTTGGAACGTTGCGCCGCGCGACATGACCGTACACCAGAACTCGTTTGCCACGCATGAGGCGGGGAAGATCTGGTACATTCGGCCGCTCGCAGACAACAGCGGCGTGTTTCCTGCCGATGCGAAGAAAACGGCTGAGGAAACTGCGGCGGAGCCAACTGCCGAACAACTCACGAAGCTCAAAGATCTCAACCAGCTTCAGTCTGAACTGGATGCGGTTAGTCGCGACCTCGTGGCATTGCAACAGGATCTGTATGCGCGTTGGTGGAAGCTGTGCGCCAAATCGCGAACGTTCGACAGTATTCAAACTGATCTGAACGAATGCACCAAAGTCGCGAACGAGCTCACGGCGTTGCGCGACAAACTCAACGGACTAAAGGCGCGTCTGCAATCGCTGCCGGCTGAGTTGGAGACAAAACTCGCGGCGGAAAAGAAATTTGAACTCAAGTACGACGCCGCGCCACGCTTCTGGCTGCCGTCGGATCCGGTGATCATCGTTAAGAATTCCGGCTCGCCGTCGAAGCATCAGTTTCCGCGCCGGCATCCGTGCCGCTTGCCGGAACAAATCGTCACGAGTGGCAAAGTCAAAGTCGGTACAGACACGAACACCTTGAACACTCCGGCCGGCGTTGCCGACATTGCCACCGCGGCGTTGCAGCATCTGCCGTCCTGTCCGCCCGTTTTGACGGCGCTGCTGAACGAAGCGTCGATCGTCGAGCAAACGATTCGCAATCTGGTCGAAAGAAGTTTGCCGCCTGAAAAAGCTTTTCGCGATCAGGGCCGCTGGTCTGACTGGACCAAGCAACTGGTCCATGATCTCACCTGGGACGGAGACGAGAATTCATTCCCGCGCTATCAAGTCACGTTTGAGCCGGAAGCGCTGAACATCCGGCCGTTTCGTTTGGTCGATCTGTGGGTGCAGCAACCGTGGTCGCCGCTTTTCATTGATTGGCAAATCACCTGGTTTCCGACGGCCTCGACGGCAGAGCAATCATTTGGTCCAGTCTGGAACTTCGTCGAAGCTGACTTTGTGCCCCTGGATCGCAAATCGATTCCGTCGGTTGGATACACCGTGCGCGGGCGCAGCCTGCTCAGCCCGATCGACGAACGCATTTTGCAGGAGCCAGTCGAGACGTTGGGCAAACTGCTTAAGTCGGCGCGCAACAGCGACAAGAAAGATTCGAATTACCCGCCGGCCGTGCTCGACGTGCTCGAGCGTTATGAAGTGGTCTGGAGCAAAACGGTGTGTGACTTGCCCCGCGGGGGTTTGATGGGCCAGGCGCTCACGGGTTTTCATCAGGCGCTGCTGCGTCGCGATGTTACTTTTCCACGCATCACTCCCGACTCTGCTCGTCCCTGGATCAAGACCGCCAACTTGAAGACGTTTGAAAACGAAGTCAGAGCACTGCTCGACATTCGAGTAGACCCAGTGACGGTCGAGCGCCTCGCGCCTCCTTCTCCAGCCCCGACGACTGCGGCGCCGGGAGTTCCGTTTTCACTGATCCGGGCCGGTGGGCTACGCATTGACGAGTTGTGGCTCGTTGACGACTTCGGCCAATCAGCGGACATACTCGGCCTGACAGCCGCACGCAGCACGTCGTCTGGCCAGGTGTTCCACCCGCGCATGCGCTGGCACGACGACCCGCAGGTAGTTGCGATGCCGCCGCGCGTGCTTCAGCCTGTTCGTCTCAACTTTCGCTTCACCCCTGCCGCAGAAAATCGAAACGCAGTCACGAACAGCGAACCGGCACTCAACTCGATCTGCGGTTGGATCTTCTATAACGCACTCGATAAAGCCCTCGTGCTCTGCGATCGAAAGGGTGAATTGATCGGCCATCTCAAGATCGTCAGGCACGATCCGGGCTTTCGCATCACGTGGGAGCCGGGCGCGGCCGGTGTCGCCCTCGCCAACGTTACCAATCCGACGCTGAAACAGTTCGCCGAATCGTTTATCGAGACAGCGTCGAACCCGAAACTACTTGAACTGCTGAATCTGATCGATCACTCGCTCCAACGCATTCGACCAGCCGCTGCGCGTCGCGACACGGTTCTCGTGGGCCGTCCGCTTGCGTTAGTCAGTGCAAGTGTCGGACTGGAGTTGTT
>DATNDM010000569.1:0-12448 GCA_035553235.1 Pyrinomonadaceae bacterium
GAACGAGGTTGTAGAGGAGCGCGAGCCAACGCAGCCACGGGCGATCCCACAACAACGCGAGCGGGATCAGAGCGAGTGCGATCAGAAGATAGAAAAATTTCGTGAAGACGAAGCGCACACTTGGCCTCAGCAAAAGTTAGCCACAAAAAGGCACAAAAAGCACACACAAAACGCTCAAACAAATCCTTGAACTTAGACCGCAACCCTTGAAGTTAGACCCACACCGCCAACCCTTGAAGTTAGACCTAACACACGCAAAGACTTAAAAGTTGGCCCACCACACGCCAACCGTTTTCAGTTTTTGTGCCTTTTGTGGCCATCTTTTCCTGTGCCTTTTGTGTACTCATCGCGGGACTTCGGCAGACTTCAAGATGTCCGTGATCACGGAATCAGAAGTGACGCCGTCGAGCTCGGCTTCGGCGCGCAGCGTCAACCGATGACGCAGCACCGGAAGCGCAACGTCGCGCACGTCGTCGGGTGTCACAAACTCGCGTCCACGAATCGCAGCCAACGCTTTCGAACACAGCAACAACGCGACAGACGCGCGCGGGCTCGCGCCGTAATGAATGAACGGATGCGCACGCGTGCGCCGCACGAGATCGACCGCGTAATGCTGAACGCCCGGCTCCATCCGCGCGCGCGCGACCTCCGCGCGACAGTGAAGGATCGCGTCCGGATCAGAAAGCGGCCGTATGTCGACTTGATCGAGACGTTTCGAATTGAAACCGTCGTTCCAGCGCGCCAACACTTCGCGCTCGTGCTCTTCGCTCGGGTAGCTCAACAAGATCTTCAGTTGAAAACGATCGAGCTGCGCCTCGGGCAGTGGATAAGTTCCTTCATACTCGATTGGGTTCTCCGTCGCGAGCACGGTGAAGATCGGCGACAACTTATGACCTTCGCCGTCGATCGTCACCTGCCGTTCTTCCATCGCCTCCAACAGCGCCGCCTGCGTTTTGGGCGGCGTGCGATTGATCTCGTCCGCGAGCAGGATGTCGGTGAAGATTGGTCCACACCGCAAAGTGAACGTCGAGTTCGCGATGTTGAAGACGTTCGTGCCGGTGATGTCTGAAGGCATCAAGTCGGGCGTGAACTGAATACGACTGAAACTCGCGTTGATGATTCGCGAGAGAGTTTTCACGGTCAATGTTTTCGCCGTGCCGGGCACGCCTTCGATGAGCGCGTGGCCCTCGGCAAGCAAGGCGATGAGGATGTGTTCAATCGCCTCGTCTTGTCCGACGATTACCTTGTGCAGTTCAGTGCGAATGTGTTCGACAGTGGAGGAGACAGTCTCAGGCATCGGTTGTCAGTTATAACACAAAAGATCAAATGTTTTCCGCAGCTTGTTTTTCTTCGCGCGCACGCATGCGCAACCCGAGATCTCGTTCGACTTCGCGGAGCCGCCGCACGAGGTCGATAGACTCGCGCCAGCTACACGGCTGACCGTTGATGACGTCTTCACATCGTCGCATCAGCGTTTCGAGTCTCTGTGCGTCGATGGTCCCACGCGCGGCAATGCCCGAGGCAATCTCCGTTCGTGAGCTGTTGTAATCGACGCCGGCGTGTCGCGCCAGTACGCGGCGCGTGCGTGTGTAAATGTTTTCGATTGCCAGATCGAAGGCGCGCGCGCGTTGTTGTAACTCGGCCATCGACGCCACATATTCCAGACTCGAACGACGATCAACTTGCGGCAACGGCAATGGACGTCCGAAGCGACGGCCTTTGGTCCAAAGCAGCAACAGCACGACGAGACCAGCTTGCCCCGCCAGCAGCAGCACCGGCGTGCCCGCAAAATAACCAGCGATGCTGTTTTGTGTGAGTCCTTTGCCCTGGTGATACTCATCGAACGCGATCAATCCGTCAGCGGCAGTCAGCAGGTTGACGGCGAGCTGAAGATTGTCTTTCAGATTGATACCTCCATTCGACACCATGTAGGGATCGGTAAGCATCGAAACTCTCCCCATCCCATACTCGAAATCGATCAGCAACGCGCCTTTGTCGTCAAGGAGGTGCACCACTGGCGCCGGAGAGCCTGTCGCTTCCAACCCTGTCAGACTGTTGTTGTCTTCAGTTGTGGAACTTCGTTCACCCGCGCTGGACACCATGTGAATATTGAGCCGTGAAGCAAAACGAGAGGGCTGAACTGATTGAACGTTGCGCGTCAGGACAGTAGGCTGCACCGGCTTGAATGCAAGTACTCGCTCGGTCATCTGATTGACGTCCGCCGGATTAACATCAAACGATGGAAACTCGGTCCTTTTTGTCGTGATGATCCAACTTCCCGGCCCAGCCGTGTCGTGGTCCTGTTCCGGATTGCGGTCGATAAGAACCAGGTGACCTCCTCCCGCGACCCATCTCGAGAGTGCCTTGTGTTCTGCGTCCGTGAAGCGCACCTGGACCTGGCCCACGATCACAAATGTTTTGACGAGTTTGCCGGAATCAGTCAGAAGTTTTTGCGGCGTTTCCTTCCAGCGAATGACCCTGTAGCCCGATTCGTTCAGGAAATCGTGCAACGCGCGGACGCCGGTTGGTCCTGAGTGATACGTAGAACGGTTCGGCGCTATCTCGTAGTCAGGCAGTTTCTCTTTTTTGACGTAAGCGAGGCTGCTGATAAGCGCGAGCACGCCGATGATAACGACGATGGTCAGAATGATTGTGAGTCGCTGGCGCATCGTTATTTTGTTTCAGTTTGCAAGGCTGCGACATAACCGGCGCGAAAATCCTGCCAGTCGTTTGGAGTGGCACTCGCGAAACCGTACCAGTGACGTTCGAAGCTGTCCGTAAGTCCGCGCATGCGTGAATGAAGTTGCGGCACAGTGCGCAGCGAGTTGAGATAGTCGCGATTAGTTTTGTGATGCGCGAGGCTGATCAACTTGCGATCGCCTAACTCGACGAGGAGGGCGATGTAAGCCTTGCGAATGGCGGCGCGCAAGTCGCCCTGGCGCGCGAGTGCTTCAGCCTCGGACAGCAGATCAGTAGCGGTCGCGTCAGGCTCGAGTCGTTCACCTAACACGATGCGGGCTTCGCGTGTTTTGCGCTCTCGCGGGCTTCGAGAACGTCCCAGATACCAGCCGATCACGGTCTTGAGAACGTAAAGTATTACCAGGAGAGCGAGACCGATAACGATGATTTGCGCAATGCGAGTGATCAAATCGATCCGGCCCGGGTCGACGTTACGCGGCTTCGGCAGCCATTTCGCCAACCATTTCGCAAACTCCTGAAGCAATCGGATAATCTCATTTGGGCGCTGTTGGTTATCCGCATATTCCGGGCGCGCGAGAATGCTTTCCAACCGCGTCTTGGCCCATTGCTTGTTTTCCGCGGTGCGCTCGCCTGGGTTCTGACGTTCAGCAACGCGCGCTTCGAGGGCACGAAGTCGCCAGATTATTAATGCCAGTTGTTCATAAACATCATCTGCTTTCTCGACTCCGTCGAGTTCCTCGTGTAGCCATGTGTTATCGACTTCGTAAGTGTCGCCTTCAAACTCGACCGTCTGCCTTTTTGGCAAAGTTGTGCGCACACTCGCGATTGACTCTTTGAGGCGGTCTTCGGAGTTGTGTTCAGAGTCGATCAACTCCTGGAGAGTCGCACTCGCATTTTGAAGGTTCTGTCGATACTCGCTTAGGGGAATAGCAGCGACGTTCGTCGGAAGCAGAAAAACCAACAGCACACCGAACAACGCAGTGAGACAGTAACGATGATGTGTTGTCGAAAACTGAGACATTAACCGGGTTAACCGATATTCAGTACGTTACCTGTTGATCTCGGCATCGGTGGTGGCTGCTTTGGTTTGATCGAGTGGAGCGCCGTTCCCAGAGGAGAGGTGACGTTCACTTCCGGAAACTCATCGAGCTGCCGCGATGCCATGAGCTCGATGTCGTAACCTTCATGCCTCACTCGCTCGTCGACGTACAACAGCGAGAGCCCCAGCATCCAAACCGGTGTTAGTAGTAACGAGCTCAGTGGACCAAGAATGCTGTAAAGAATCGCATACCACGCGGGCCACTCAGTGGAGTCTCGCATATTGATTCCGGCCGCCGCGCCAACGAAACCAATGACGACCAGTAGCAACAACATCGCCGACATGATGCCAAAGGTAGTAAACAGCGTCATCGCCATCAGGCGCCGAACGTTGCCGCTGCCGAGTGAAAAACTGCGGCCTACTGCTTCTAACACGCCCTTTCCTTCGACGAGCATGATCTGTGGAACATAAACGATTCGTCCAATCATCAGGAAAAAAAGCCAGAGTCCTGCGCCACTGACCAACAAAATGGCCAGCCCGCCAAGAATACCTGCCAACCACCCGGGCGCGACCAGCGAGAGCAGCGTCGCACCGATAAAGATGAAGGCAGAGATGAGTTGGGTACCGTAACCAGCCACCATGAAAGCCGCGCAGATCCAAAAGAGCATGATCAGCGAAGCACCGACGAGGCCCCAGAATCGAGCTTTGACTGCGCTGTAAGTTGCGCGCGCCGTGACCGGATCGTTGCGAAGCAGGTGTGCAACCAGAGTGCGCGTGGCGCCTCCCATCACAACCATAGTGAAAAGATAGCCAGTTACGATGACGAAGCCTGACACGGCTAAGAGAAAAAGGTTCCAGACGACATCGACAGTGAAGGACGTGAGGACAAGTTGTCGGAATGTGATCGAAAAAATTATCCAGCCGGCAGCGACGATGATGACTGGGGGCGCAGCCGTCCTGATCAGGACAAAGAGATGGCGACGGTACAGTCTGACCGCGCGATCGATTAAATCGCCGGCGCCGAGCGGCGCTAGGGGCAGTTGAGTCGCGAATGACGATGCCGACATCTCGTGAAGATTAACATGATGAGGAGCTTCGTCGTTTACTAATTCGTCTCTCTTAACTGACGGATCTTCTCTCTTAGTTTCTCAGCGTCCGGAACATTTGGCGCCAATTTGAGGTACGTTTCTAACTGATCGGCGGCCTTTGCTTTGTCTCCACGAGAGCTGTAGATGATCGCCAGTATTCGATGGGCCTCTTTCATCTCCTCTTTGCCAAGCGTCAATGAAGTCAGAAGCTCTTTTTCGGCATCGTCAAACAGACCAAGATTTGCCAGAGACTGGCCAAGAAAATAATGACCGACGGCGGACTCGTTATTCTTCTTTAAAGCCTTGCGGAGAATCGGTACCGCCTCGCCATATCTTTCCATCATGACGTTCGCAATACCACGGTTTATCAATACACCAAAGGCGTCAGGGCTGAGCTTGAGTGCCGCTTGAAATGACTCGTCGGCATCTTGCGGTTGATTCATTTTGAGATACTGCACTCCAAGTTCATTGAATGCCAGCATGAACGAGGGATACTCTTTGATCGCAAGTTTCAATTCCTGGATTGCCGCCAGATGATCATTCTTCTTAGCCTGTTCGGCGGCAGTATTGTAATGAGCCAGGGCACGCTCCGGAACATTCGCTAGTTCTGCGTTCAGAATTCCGGGTTTCGATTTGGCTTCGTCTTTCAAAGTCAGTCGAACGTTCAGATTGTAGACTTGTGGAGGCGCGCCGCGGAATTGTGTGATCTCCACCATTTGGCGATAAGGCTCAAACTCCTTTTCCTTATCGATGACCAGTGTGTATTCGCCGTTGACAAGGCCTCGAAATGCAAACTTGCCGTACTCGTCCGTGGTTGTCACGCGATCGCCCTTCGTCATTGTTTGCAGACGAATCGTCACGCGGCGCTGAAGACGCTGACCGTTGGGCAGGAGAATCATTCCTGTGATTGCGTTTCCTCCTCCCAAACCCGTGTCAGTTGCGCCGGGTGGCAGAAAAACCTGGGCCTTGATGGCTGTGACGACGCATACAGAAAATGCAGTGACGGACAGGAATCCGAGTAGTCTTCTTTGCCACATAAAGATCCTCTCTCAACTGCCGCATGGTCCAGTTGCTGATTTGCAGTTTAACAATAACACGGGCGTTGCCGTGAGTTCCGACAACGCCCGGAAAAGGATCAAATCGTGAGACAGATCCGTAGTTAACCTCGTCGGACTAGAAGCTTAGCTGCCCGATGAAGTTTATGTTGCGTGCCGTTCCACGCTGGGTGGTGATAAGGCCAAAGGCCGTCGAATCGAAATTCGTGTTGGCGTACACGAAGTTAGGATGGTTGAAGATGTTGATGGCCGTCACCTTAATCTCGAACCTGACGCGTTCGGCGATTGGAATTCTCTTCGTCACACTCAAGTCGACGTCAAAGTAGTTCGGACCATTGAGGCTGTTCACCGGGAAATTGCCGAACGTGCCGGGCGCCGGAGCCGACATCAAACCGGGCTTTAATCTCGCAGTCGCAACTTTGCCTGCTGAATTTAGAGTGATGTTCAGGATGTCCGGATTGATGAAGAAAACACCTGACGGGGTTTTGAACAGTCCGACGTTCTTTTTGAATTCCTCAAACGTCATGCCGACTAGTTGCGCACCGTTATTCGCGGTGGAGCTAGTGAACGTCGCACGCCCGGACGAGATGTAGAATGGCGGACTAGTCGACCACACGGCAATTACACCCATAGTCCAGCCCCCGACAAGCCTGTTAACTGCGCCGTTCGCACTGTCGAAAAAGCGTTTACCGTTTCCGAAAGGAAGTTCGTAAATGCCGTTGGCGACGAAACGGTGTGTTTGGTCCTCGGTCGAACGTCGATAATCGAGGTCCGGGTTTCGCTGAGTCAGCCGGTTGACCAGATCGTTCTGGTTATTTCCCTGGGCATCAACCGCGTCACCCAATGCTTTGCTGAAAGTGTAGTCGGCCTGGAATTGCAATCCGTCTGAGAACCGGCGACGTACCTCGATCTCTAACGCGTTGTAATTCGAACGTGCGTCATTTCTCAGGACTCTTGCAAAGGTCGCGTTCGGGTTCGCAACGAAGAAGTTCGCCGGAAGTCCGACTTGAACGCTTTCGCGGTTGGTCCGGTACGCCTGATTGAAGGCGAGAGTACTTGCCAGCAGGCCGATGTCATTTCGATTGAGGTTCGTGATGAAGGTGCTGCTTTGATATCCGCTGGTGGCCGCCACCGCTGTTCCACCCGGAACGAGTCCGAAGAACTTGTCGAAAATCGGTAACGCCACGCAACCAGCACAGCCGGGCGCAAAGCTTGAGCCTCCACGCGCAGCAAGGTTCTTCTGTGCATTGAGGAATTCCTGAAGGAAACCATTCTCGAAAATGTTAACTTCGTTGATGTCCTGTGCTCGCCATGTATTCGGCGCGATGTTGCCCTGATACCGTATTTCAAGAGCGGTATCCTTGAATATCTCACGCTCAATACCGAAGCTAAACTGGTGCACATACGGACTTCGAAGGTTCGGATCCGCGGTCCACAAACCATTAGAAGAATTAGCCAGGAAATTCTCCCTGTCTGTAATCGGGATCTTGAACGTTGGCGTAATCAGAGGTACCCCACCATCAGTTAACACACCACGTAAGTTTGCCGTAGGTGGATTCGTCAGGCTGAGCGGTGAAAGGTTAGCCGTCGCTATCAATCCCGGATTGGTGGTGCCGGTGCCCAGAAGGTTCGTGAAGGTTGTGATACCGTCGTGCAGATAGCTGACGGAATAACCGCCTCGGATGGAGCTGGTGCCTTCATCGCCAAACAATATGTGAAGCAGACCTGACCTGAAGGATGGGGAATAAGCCAGGCCTACCGACGGGGCGAAGTTATTCCAATCGTTCTGGTAAAGACCGATGCCGGTGTCGCCACTGACGAAGTTCAACGTAGCGACGCCTTTTGTTTGGCTGCCCGGAGCTGCCGTCGGACTGAAGAGATTTCCGAATCCCGAGATGCCATACAAGTCGCCGTACTTGGGTTGGATCGCCAATCCATTGGGAACGGTCGGAACTCCCATGTAGTCCCATCGCACGCCATAGGTGAACGTAAGGTTATTTCGCATTCGCCATTGATCGTTTGCGAAGAGCGCCAGATCTTTTTCCTGGACCAGTCGTAAACGCGTAGCGCCTTCGACGAAGCCGGAGTCTGGAGTCGTGACATTGAAGGTCTGGGCTGCGGAAGCTAGATTGCCGACGATCGCTGTATAAGTTGTAGTTGCAGCGGTCAAATTTGCATTCGAGGCGAACGGTAGGTTAGCGAGTGTGAAACCGGTTCCATTCGCTGCATTGGTTCCCAACTGGATCGTCTTATTGATACCAGCGTCGTTGCGGCTTATGCCGAGCACATTCTGCCAGTCAGCACCGTACTTCCAACTGTGATTACCGTTAACCCAGGAGAGCGTATCGGTCACCTGGTTAACGATCGTGTTGCGCGGCTGCGGCAGGAACGTGTTATCAAAATTAACGAGCACGCCCGGCAGCGAGATAAACGGTGCCGTCGGTGACGAGTCGCGGTTGAAATCTACCGGCGCCCATTGACGGCCATAGCGAACGATGTTGGTCCATTTACTTCCGAAGGTCGATACCAGCGCCGGCGTAATCAGATTTCTGGTTGACGCCTGGAAACCATTAACGCCGCCCGGGAAAGGCGCATCGATACCGTTCGTGAAAACGTCGGGATGCGTGCTGGTGATGACGCGACTGTAAACAAACTCGAGCTTATGGGAGCCCAGGCGCGAGTTTTCTACAAGTTGGTGATCATACCGCGCAACGTATTTGTCGTTGACGTTGCTTTCCGAGACATTGAAGGTATAGCAACCGATGTTGAAGCCATCGCTGTTTGAACAGTTGAAGTTATTGGCAAATGGTATCTGCGCGAGGTGAGCCGTCATCACGGGATTCAGCGCATGCACGTTGCCGATCGAGAGCAGGTTGACGGTCTGAAGCGCGCCGTTTGTGCCGACATACCGGAAAACTCCATTACGCGCTTCCTGCGTTAAGACACCATTACGGTTATTCGCGCGGCCTTGATTCTGCCGAAACGCTTCAAATGAAAAGAAGAAGAACGCCTTGTCCTTCCCGCTCCAATACTTCTTGCCGCCTTCCCCAAACTTGAGGAAATAAACAGGTCCGCCAATGTCAAAACCCCAGAAGTGCTGACGCAAAATCGGCTTTGGCGTGGAGTTGAAGTTATTGAAGAATGTGTTTGCGTTATAGCTCTCATTGATTAACTGAAGAAATCCGTTGCCGTGAAACTCGTTAGAGCCGCCCTTCGTGACCAGATTCACCTGGGCAGCGCCGCGTCCTGCGTCGGCGCCGACAGTACCAGTCGTAATGCTGAACTCGGCCGTCGAGTTGAGCGATGGAGCGCTGACCGCGAAGAACGAACTTGTCTTGACGAAGTTGTCCATCGCGTTGATGCCGTCCTGTGTCAGGTTCACGGCAGTTTGTCGTAAGCCGCCTACCGAGGCGCCGCGCGTATTGTCGCCGACGACTGCGATGCCCGCTTGCAGCGCGGCAAGCTGGACCGGGTTGCGACCACCAAGCGGAAGGTCCACGACCTGCCTGGTATTAATAACGTTAGTGAGACTTGGGCTGGTGCTATTGATCACCTCTTGTGCCGTTGTAACGGTGACCGTTTCGTTCGCGAGACCAATCTCCAAAGTTATGTTCACTTGAGCAATCGTTGCTACCGAGACGACTACCTCGCGCACTACTGATTTCTTGAAGCCTGACGCCTCAACGGAAACAGAGTATGTGCCAGGCAGCAAAGCCTGAAAATCGAATGCTCCGGAACTATTGGTTACCGCGCTACGTTCGGCGCCCGTAGCAACACTGGTGACCGTGACGGTCGCACCCGCCACCAACGCATTACTCGGATCAGTAATCGTTCCTGTGATAGAACCTGTCGTCTGAGCTTGCCCAGACATGTGCAGCACAAAAATCGTCAGGGCCACAAACAATATCTTCGTAAACTTTGTCATGTGTTTCCTCCTAGAGATGGGCGGATCTCCCTTCCAAGTTGAACTTAAGAGACCGGTTGGAATTGAACGCTAACCAGCGGGAACTAGACCGAGACAGTAAACAGGTGATTGCTCGCCGCGATTCTGGTGCTAATCCCTGGGATCGATGAGCAATGAAGCGAACCTAAAATAATTACCAACCTAAATTGTTTGTGTTTATCCTACGAGGGTCGGATTTGCTGGCAGCAATAGATATGCCTTTAATTTAGACCCGCCGATGCTAAATTCCTTAGCAATTATGAGGACGGCGAACCGGAAGTTGCCCAAATTTTTGGAACTCAATGCATTTTTTTGAATAATCCGAGATTCTGAAGGGGTCGGAAACTCGTTACTGACGGCCGAGGGCGCGTTTGCTTTGTTCAATTACTTGCCGGAGATTTTCGGCGTCGGGAGCCGTTGGAACAACTTTCAAATAGGCTTCCAACTCCTCCACGACGCGCGGCAACGCGCCTCGATCGAGGTAAATGGCTGCGAGTAAACGGTGAGCTTCGTTGAAGTCGTTCGGAGTTAGTTTCAAACACGTAAGCAAAGCCGCTTCCGCATCTTCATTTCTGCCCAGCTTGTTCAGTGTGCGGCCGAGGTAATAGTACGAGACAGCCGAATCAGCCTTGACCTTCAGGGTGGCGCGAAAACTGGTTTCGGCATCCTTGAATTTTCCGAGACGATAAAGCGAGATCCCGCGATTGAGCAACGGCTCGTATGCTTCGGGATTGATCTTGAGCGCTGCTCTGAAGGCTTCATCGGCATGGTTCACCTCGTTGAGGCGAAGGTAAAGAACGCCGAGCTGATTGTGAGCGCTCACGAACTGCGGATACTCAGAAACAGCTTGCTTGAGTTCTTTGATGGCGCCTTTGTAGTCTTTTTCATGCGCGAGTTTCGACGCTTTTTCATAGTGGTCCAACGCTGCTTTTGGAACTCCTGCATTCGCGGCGCTGATAACCGCCGGCCCGTTCTTGGCCTTTTTCTCTTCGATGGCTCGCAAACGGATCGACACGAAGTAAGTTTCAGGCACCGTGCTACGGTCCCTGACAATGTCGACTTCCTGCGAAACAGGCTCATATTCCTTTTCGCGATCGATAACGATCATGTACGTGCCCGATGCAACGCCGCTAAAAACAAACTTTCCTCGCTCGTCGGTTGTGGCGAGGATGTCGCCCCACTCGGGCGAAGTCAGTTTGATTCGCATGCGCGTGTTGATGGGCACGCCATCGGGCGCGTAGACAGTTCCGACGATGTAATTATTGCCACCCAGACGTGTGTTGGTTGTCTCGTTAAGACCGCCGGCGATCTGGCCCATGGTGAGAGCTGCCGAATACACAACGATCGCACCCACGAAAAGTAGACGCCGCGTCAAAGTGCCTGTTTGTGAGACCATGACACACGCTCCTGTGGTTTGAATATCTGATTCTCTAACCACAAACTACACAGATAATTTGCTGAATGTGTGTAATCTGTGGATAAAGAACCTTGCAAAAAAGGCGTTGCCAATTGCTTGGCAACGCCTTCTCGAAAACTAACCTTGCGGTTAGAAGTTGATGCGAAGCAGGAAGTCGAGGATTCGGCCGCCCGGATCGTTTGATCCGTTCGGATCCGCATACGCCCAACCTGAAAGCATCTGGCCAAACTGACCGGTGAAGGTCGTGATGTTATTCACGTTTCCACCCCAGCCGCCCAGGCGCCAATTGGTGTGATTGAGCACGTCAAACGCCGTCATACGGAACTCGACGTTGCGCTTCTCGCCAATGTTGAATCGCTTGCCGATCGACGAGTCAATCTTGAAGAATTTCGGTCCAAAGAGAACGAACTTGCGGAAACCACACTCACCAATCGACTTGCTCTGGCAGTTACCATATCCGGCCGGAGCGATGAATCGTCCAGTCGGAGCCTGGCCCAACGGATAACCAGTGGTGTTGAGTGGCAACGTGGCAGTCGCAAGACGTGGAGCCTCAAAGGTATTGGCTTTGATCGTGTTCTCAATGATGTCAGCCGGCAAGAAGCTAACCGGAACCTTAACGCCATTGATGGTCTGGTTGAAGTAAACACCCACCGCATCCTGAAGCTCCTTGGCGGTCATGCCGACAAGCTGGATGTTCTCCATCAGGATTGGAGCGCCACTCTGCCAACGAACAATCGGCGTGAGCGTCCAACCACCGAGGATGGAGTCGGTAAGCCAGTGTGACGAAGACAAGAACTTCCGTCCGTGACCGAAGGGCAGATCCCAGGTCGCGTCAAACTTGAAGGCGTGACGAAGGTCGATCTGCGAGAAGCTCTTATCGAGGTTACGGTTGCGCAGCGTGTTGAATGCCACGTTGCTCTGGTCACCGGCGCCGATACCGAAGAACGTGTCGCCCGCGGACGCATACGCGTTCGTGTACGACTTGCCATACTGATAGCTCGCCTGGAAGCGAAGGCCGTTCGATAGTCTGCGGCGGACTTCGATTACGCCCGCGTCAAACCAGCTCTTTTCACTGTTGTCGAACAGGTAGCAAAAACCAAACGTGCTCGGACAATTGTGAACGAAGTTAACTGGCTTTGCGGCTTGCGAGCCCGGGCCTACACCCGCGACGAGCGTGTTGTCTCTAAACGCGCCATCCAGCGCATT
>DATNDM010000570.1:0-3651 GCA_035553235.1 Pyrinomonadaceae bacterium
TCAAACTGTACGCTACTTCCGCGGCGTCAAAACCGCCACGCAGCATCTTCGACGCCAGTAAGCCCACGCCACCGCTGATTGGACCAGTCGCGAAGACTTCCTGAATCATCTTGCCGTCGTGATTAACCGTGACGTAGAGGTTCTGACCGTCGAATGGAATCTGCCACGTGGCGCCGCGCAACTCGCGTGGGCGCTCGATGCGGATCGCAGTGACGGCCGGCACTTTGATCGTCTCAGAATGTTCGCGCGCGATCGCTTCCTGACGCGCCGAAGCATCGTCAGCCGCAGTCGCTTCCGCCGCACTCACAGACTCTTCCAACGGCTCAACCGCTGCTTCAGGATTGCAGGCGACCTCACCTTTCGGCTCTTCAGCCTTCATCGACGTAAGCACCTGATTTTCACGCGAACCATCGCGATAATAACTGACCGCTTTGCAGCCAAGCTGACGGCCAAGGCGATAAAGCGCGTCGACTGATTCTACCGTGTCGTTCACCGCGCCATTGCACGTCTTCGACACACTATTATCGACGTTGCGCTGAGCAGCCGCGAGCACATGAACGTGCTGCTCAGCGCTTATGTTCATCGCCGAGATAAAGTGCGGCGGCAACTCGCGTTCGTGTTCCACGACGTAAGCAGCAGCCGCATCTATCGATTCCTGATCACATTGGTCCACATCAACGCCGAGCGCCTGCGCCGCGAGCGTGTGCACGTAAGTGCGCGTGCCGAGCGTGTCTTTGCGAACGTAGGCCCACGAGAAGTTTGGCTCGATGCCCGACGAAGTCTCAGCGACAAGCGAGATCGTTCCAGTCGGCGCGATCGTCGTCACTTCATAGTTACGCGGCGTGAGCGGAACATCCTTCGGAATCCCGATCTGGTTGTAGAGAAACTCAGAATAGGCTTCACGATTCGGCTCAAACTCCGGAAACGCACCCTTCTCTGCACCAAGACGATTGCTCTCAATCCACGACTCGCGACGCACAAAGCCCATCACCTCGTCCATCAGATCGATCGACGCCGCCGAACCGTAGGTGATGTTCAGATTTAGACAGAGATCCGCGAAACCCATGATGCCGAGGCCCACGGGACGCGTCCGATGGACCACATCGTTAATCTCCGGCAAGGGCCAGGCACAAGTATCGATCACGTTGTCGAGAAAACGCGTGCACAGGTGCGTGACCTCGCGGAGACGGTCCCAGTCAATTCGTTTCTGCGGATCGTAAAACTTCGCGAGATCAATCGAGCCGAGATTGCACGAGTTGGAGAAATGTAGAAATTGTTCGCCGCAGGGATTGCACGAAAAAATCGGTCCCATCGACTTCATCATGTGGTTGTGGCGATTCACTTCGTCGATGAACGCGATACCCGGCTCAGCATATTTGTGAGCACTCGCGACAATCCGGTTCCACACATCCGGAGCAAAGATCATTCCCGGTCGTGGCGGCTCTTCGATCGTGCAGTTCGAAAGATCTGCCGACAGGAATGCCTGGCGATCGCAGAATGTCACACTCGAGCCGTCCGCTGTGCGATAGACCACATACTCGCCGTCGCGAACCGGATCGTGAATCGGTTCGTTCCACGGCTCGCCGTTAAACTCCAACTGAAACCATTCGTTGTTATCAACGGCTTTCAAAAATTTGTCAGTGACGTTGACTGAAATGTTGAAGTTAGTAAGCGAATGCTGATCATTCTTGGCATGAATGAAACGCAGCACGTCCGGATGCGTGACGCGCATCATGCCCATGTTGGCGCCGCGACGCACACCGCCCTGCTTCACCACATCTGTCACCTGGTTGACGATGTTCATGAACGACACTGGGCCAGACGCAACACCAGTCGCGGAGCTGACCATCGCGCCGTGCGGACGCAGGAATTCATACGTCATGCCCGTACCGCCGCCGGTCTGGTGAATGGTGGCAGCAGCCTTGGCGTGCTCCATAATGCCCGACAGCGAATCCGGGACATCCAAAACGAAACACGCGGCCAGCTGACCGTTGGGTTTGCCCGCGTTCACTAAACAGGGCGTGTTCGGAATGAACTCACGCGCCAGCATCACTTCGCTCATCGCGGCAAAGAACTTGTCACGCTTTTCGCCCGTTTCGGCCATCGAAACGTGCCCGACCACGCGGCGCACGATGTCCGACCACTCTTCGAGCGGACGCCCCTTCAAATCCTTCAGCGAATAGCGCTTGCTAACGACTTTTCTGGCATTGATTCCAAGCTGCTGGGACTTTCGACGCGGGGAAACGGCCGGGGAGCCGACACTCTTGTTTCCTGCGGTTTTGCCGATAGCTGCGCTCATGATCTCTGCCTTTCTAACGGGGAGCCCGATAATAGATTAGGGTTCAAAAACAGTAGTGCCAAGGCGTATTGCTACGCACGGCTTCAACTTAGACTGTGCTTTGAATAACTCGGTTGGCTCTAACAAATCGAGCGGAGCGGAATATACTCCTTTGCAGGCACAGTGTCAATATCTTGTGGCTATATTTCTTCGCCACTCAATGGAGTGTATTTTAGCCCGAGGCTGACACTAATGCACGCGGAGTTACTTGCCTGTTCCAGTATTCGAAACGAGTAGCTGGAAATTGCCGATATCGCGGTTGTGGCTGTCGAGCGCGGCGAAGGTGTCTGACGTCTCTTCGAGCATCTGCTTCGTCATTGCGATCGAGTCGCTGAGCTGTTCGAAATCAAGCGACGAGACACGTTCCGGAGTTGGCAGGGTAACGACTTGATCGTTTACAAGTCCGAAGAAGTTTTCGATTGATTGGAGCTGTCCTTCCACGAGCTTCACCGAACGCTCAATGTCGTTGAAGGCAGCAATACGGCGTTTGAGGATCTCGACGTTTGCTTGTTGGATACGTCGCTCGCGATCGTCTTTCGCGTTCTCGACTGCTCGCTCGGCCTGGACCAACTGGTTCGAGACAGACTGTCGACTGATCGATCGCAGGTGATGCTTGCGTCGACGATATACATCAAGCAGATCGACGAAGTCTTCCCAGCGTTGATCGAGGCTCTGAATATTATGAGGGATCTGTTTAGTACCGGTGAACTTCTTGTAGTTCGAGTAGATTTGATTCTTCATCCAGCGCAAGTACTCGACTGCTTCGCGCTCGCGTGGATCGAAGAGCTTGATCTGCGCCTCGCGTTGCTGTTCGCGCAACTTGTGTAAGCGCTGCTTTTCCCTGCGATCAACCAGACGACGATAAACATTACTCGCTGGCACAGTCGCGAGATAAAGTGTTTCAGTCGCTAACGCGGCCACGAGGGGTGTAACGTCCTGCACATACGCTGCGGCCACTGCAAACCCGGCCATCCCCCAAAAGTTTATGGGCTCTTTAAAAGCTTCGCGCAAGTATTTCAGATCGAACTTAGGGAATTCCATAGGTAAGGCCACAGTTAAATGAATTCGTTTTACTTAATTGCCGCCAGTGCCGTTCTGACCACCAGTCGTGGTCGTCGTTTCGCCTTCAGCCGGAAGAGCCTGCGGTGTCGGCGCGCTGGATCCAGTTCCCAACAATCCCATGTCGCGTTTGTATGCGAGCAACTTGTCGGCCAACTGCATGTCCAACGCCTCACGTTCAATTTCCTGCATTTGGGTATCGACGGAAGCGGAGCCGAGCTGCATCTTCGCTTCTGCAGCCGCCGCTCGCCGGT
>DATNDM010000571.1:0-10870 GCA_035553235.1 Pyrinomonadaceae bacterium
CCGACGATGTTTGCTTCGGCAAGTGGCGAGTTGAATACACGCGCGCTGCCATACTTGCGCTGAAGATTCGCAGTGACTTTGAAAACGCCGCCTTTGCCCTTCACCGTGTCGAGATATTGTTCGCGCGAGCAGTCGGCGACGTCTTCGCCAAACACGACGATGCGCGGATCGCGCGCCATCTCCGTGTCGAGACAACGATTGATCAGATCGACCATCGTGCCCGGGTTGCCGGAAAGTTGGACCTTGTCTTCGGTGTCAAACTCTTTGCTGGTCGGATCGACGTCAGGTGAGAAGACGAACTTCGTCGCGGTTTCCTTTGCCGGTTGCGGACTGTTGAGTGCGACCTCCGCCGCGTCGTTCACCAGCGCGTCGACTTCATCTTTAATGTGCTGCAGTCCGTCCTGATCGATCACGCCCTCCTCGATGAGTAGCGCGCCAAAACGTTTGACGGGATCGCGTTCGGCGTCGCTGGCGCGTTCCTCGTCAGGGCGGTAAAGCTTTTCATCGTCTGAAAGCGAATGTGAATAGGGACGAATGACTTTCGCGTGCACGAACGCCGGGCCTTTACGCTGGCGGCAGTACTCAACTGCGCGTCGCATCGTCTCGAGCGATTCGATGGGATCGGTGCCGTCACATCGTTGTAAGTACAGCGACGGGAAATTCTCGATGAGATGCGACACGTCGCCGCCGGCAGTTTGTACTTCAACTGGAACACTGATCGCGTAGCCGTTGTCTTCGAGCAGAAACAGCACCGGCAGCTTCAGATTCGAAGCTGTGTTCAGTGCTTCCCAAAACTCACCTTCGCTGCTCGTGCCGTCGCCGAGCGAGACGTACGTCACTTCGTCGTGATGGAAACTGCTGATGCGTTTTTGCAGTTCGGGAATGAGCTCGAAGCGATAGCTTGCTTCCGCGCAACCGACTGCTTGCAGCAACTGCGTTCCGGTCGGAGACGACTGCGAGACGATGTTGAGTTTGCTGTGGCCCCAGTGCGAAGGCATCTGCCGGCCGTGTGAGTTGGGGTCCGCTTCAGCGCCCACAGCTGAAAGCAATTGTTCGAGCGGCGTCATGCCGAGTTGCAAACACAGTGCGCGATCGCGATAGTACGGATAAAACCAGTCATAGCCCGGCTTCAGCACCACGCCCGCCGCGACGAGCACCGCCTCGTGACCCGCGCCACTGATCTGGAAAAAGATGCGGTTCTGTCCCTTGAGTTGAATCTCTTTGTCATCGAGACGACGCGACAAGTACATCGTGCGATACATCTCGATCAGGAGTTTGTGATCCGGTAATTCTGTAGTTGTCTCCGTCGACTCCGTCTTCCGGACCAGCTTCAAAACTTTAGTATCAGTATTCATAAATGTTGCCGGCCACAAAAAGGCACAAAAAGCACAAATGATTATTTAGAAATCGAGCGGTTCTTTATGTGCATTTTGTGCTTTTTTGTGGCTCACTTTCCGATAATTAACTTCGCGATTGTCTGCAACTGCATGTTCGATGTGCCTTCGTAAATCGCACCGATCTTCGAATCGCGCCAATACTTCTCGACCGGATAATCCTTCACATAACCGTAACCGCCGTACAACTCGATCGCCTTCGAGCTAACACGCTCGGCCACGCGCGACGAGTAGAGCTTCGCCATCGCCGCTTCTTTGACGAAGTTGACGCCCGCGTCCTTCATGCGCGCGGCGTTGTAAACCATCAAGCGCGCGGCTTCCAACTCAGTCGCCATTTCGGCGAGTTGAAATTGAACTCCCTGAAACTGATTGATCGACTTGCCGAACTGCTGTCGCTCGGCCGTGTAAGCGAGTGCGCTTTCGAGTGCGCCGGTTGCGATACCGATCATCTGCGCACCGATGCCGATACGGCCTTCGTTCAACGTTTCGATCGAGATCTTGTAGCCCTTGCCTGGCTCGCCGAGTACGTTCTCTTTCGGCACCTTGCAGTCTTCAAGTATCAACTCGACGGTCGATGACGCGCGAATGCCGAGTTTGTTTTCCTTCTTGCCGATGCCGAAACCGGGGAAACTCTTCTCGACGATGAACGCGGTGATGCCGCGATATCCAGCCTCGGGATTCGCATTCGCAAACAACACGAAGATGTCAGCCTCGATGCCGTTCGTGATCCAGAGCTTGCGGCCGTTCAGCACGTAGTGATCGTCCTTCTCGACTGCCCGCGTCTGCATCGCGAATGCGTCCGAGCCCGAACCCGGCTCGCTCAGCGCGTAGGCGCCGACGCTCTCGCTCGCGAGTCTCGTCAGGTAATTCTTTTTCTGATCCGGCGTGCCCCAGCGGATGAAAGCGTTGTTGACAAGCGTGTTTTGCACGTCGACAAAAACACCGACGGATGCGTCGACGCGCGACAACTCTTCAACCGCCAAAATCGCAGTGAAGAAATTCGCACCCGCGCCGCCAAATTCTTCAGGCGTCTCGATGCCCATCAAACCAAGCTCGAAACACTGCTTGATGATCGCTGGATCGAGCTTCGCGACCTCGTCCATGTGCTCGACGCGCGGCCGCAATTCGCCCTCGGCAAATTCGCGAACGCTGGCGCGAAACATAGTCTCGTCTTCTGTAAGCGTGGTGAGCGGAGTCGGCGCCGGTGGCGCGATGGCTGATTGGGATTGGCTCATGTTTGATGCTCTATTACGGGTGTCGAAATGGAACATTGCATCATAAACTAAGCCACAAGAAGGCACAAAAGCCATCCACAGATTACGCAAATGATTAAATGAATGTGTGGTTAAGGTATAAACGTTGCTTGCGAGTGTGTAGTGTATATCGATGCCGAATGATGTTTTGACAAAGAACCAGAGTGAGAGCAGGAGATTTGCGCCACTTGGAATCATCTTCGGTCTGCTGGGTCTGCTTCTCTTCGCTTACTTCGTGAGCGGCGCGGGTGTCGGCGAGATCGTCTCGAACATTCAGCGACTCGGCGCCGGCTTCCTTCTCATCCTCGCCGTTTCCAGCATTCGTTACATCGTGCGCGCACTCGCCTGGATGCGCTGCGTCGAGCCGCCGTATCGACTTCCATTTCGCGACGCGTTCGCCGCGCGTTTAATGGGCGACGCACTCGGCAACATCATTCCATTTTTGAGCGTCGCCGTCAGCGAGCCGTCGAAGGCGGTCTTCGTTAAAGATCGTGTCCCTTTGCTGGTCGGTTTGTCAGCACTCGCCATCGAAAACATTTTCTACACACTCTCGGTCGCGCTCTTTATCTTCTTCGGCACGGCGACACTGTTGCTGACGTTCCATCTGCCGAAAGGACTCCGCTACGCGAGCATCGGCGCGCTCATCACGACGCTCGTTATCATTCCGCTCATTTATCTGCTGATTCGTTGGCAGGCGCGATTCCTGAGTGGCGCGCTCAGATTACTTGAACACAGAGGCTGGACGTCGAAGCTGATTGCCAGGCTCAGACCGCGAGCGCAATCGCTCGAGGATCGCGTCTATGGGTTTTACGCGACGAGCCACCAGAGCTTTCTGTCGATCTTTTTGCTCGACACGTGTTTTCACCTCGCGGGCGTGGCGGAGATTTACCTCACGCTGTTGTTCATCAGTCCGGCGCCGCCGACGCTGGTCCAGGCTTTCATACTCGAGTCGGTGAATCGAATCATCAACGTCGTGTTCAAGTTTATCCCGTTACGTGCTGGCGTGGATGAGGGCGGGACGGGCCAGGTCTCGAAGGTCCTCGGGTTCGCACGCGGAATCGGAGTAACACTCGCGATCATCCGCAAGGGCCGCGACATCTTCTGGAGCGCGATCGGGCTGGTATTAATCTGGAAAAAGGGCCACGGATTAACACGGATGGACACGGATCAGACCAGCTAATGCATTTTCTTGTCCGTGTTTTCGGTGCGCATCCGTGGCTGATGGTTTACTCGTAAGCGAGCGCGTTGACTGGGTCGAGGTTCGAGGCACGCAACGCCGGGTACAGCGCACCCATGATCCCGCCGATAACGCCAATCGCCGCCGCCACCGCGGCCCATTTCCAACTGTACTCAAACACCAATCCGTAACTCTTGTGAATCAAATACCCGGCGACGAGTGACACCGCGAATCCCGCAATCAACCCGATCACACTGATCAGTATCGCTTCCTTCTCGATAATCCCCACGATATAACCACGCGACGCGCCCATCGCTTTCAAAATCCCGATTTCACGAGTGCGTTCGGTGATCGTCGTGTACATCGCCAGCATCACTACGAGCGAACTCACCACCGCCGCGAGCACCACCAGCACGCGCAGGAACACGCCGAGCAACGGAATACCCTTCTCAAAACTCGTGAACACTTCGCGCGTCGGCTGGATCGTGTTACCGGGCAACTCTCGATCGATCCGCTGCGCGACTTCCCGAAGCTGGTCCGGATTGCGGAGTTTCAGAAAGATGAACGTGCACTTGCCCTCGGATTCGAGCGCTTTCTGCATCGCTTCGAGCGTCATCTTCACGCGCGCGCCGGATTCAGGCGAATAAATACCGGCGATGCGATATTCCTGCGTGCCGAGCGGCTTCAAACGGTCGCCGACGTGTAAATTGTTTTGCTGGGCTTTGACCTCGTCAATCACGAGGTCGTCGATGCCTTGCGGAGCCGTTCCCGCAACCATGTTGATGCCGTTCATCCGCGCGTAAGCATCCCAATTGACGCCGTCGATCTGCTCGAGACCGATGCCTTTGTTGCCCTGATTGAAGTGGCGAATCACGGGCAGGGCTTCTTCGATGCCGTCAATCTGTTTCAGACGGTCGACGTATCGCGTATCGAGATTGGCGGTCGTGGCGGTAAGTTGGACCGCGCCCGGCCGCATGAAGATCAACTCCGCGCGCACGTTTGTCGCACGACGCTGCAAATCGTTTGACATGCCGCGCGTGAGGCCCGTGAATAGCATCACGAGGCTGACGCCGAGCGCGACGCCCGCCACGCTGACAAGCGTGCGAATGGGTCGTTGGCGAATGTTTGAAGTGACGAGGTTGTCCATTTGCATCGGAGTATAACCCGTGTAATCTGTGGATACTATTTTCAAATATGAAGACGCACAAATCACCATTCATTTATTCCCTGTCAACGTTAATCATCATGCTCACGCTCGTATTCGCGGGCCGCAGCTTTGCCCCGGATCGCGTACAAATCACGATCCTCGGCACGACCGATCTGCACGGCAACATCGATCCGATCGATTACTACACCAACAAACCCGATAACCGCGGCATCGCCAAAGTCGCCACGCTGATCAAGCGCATTCGCAAGGAACAGCCGAATACGTTGCTCATCGATTCAGGCGACACGATCCAAGGCTCGCCGCTCGAATCGTTTCACGGCCGCAAGAATAACGCGCCACCTGACCCGATGATGCTCGTGATGAACTCGCTCAACTACGATTCGATGACCGTCGGCAATCACGAGTACAACTTCGGTCTCAAGGTCCTCGAGAAAGCGCGCGGCGAAGCGAAGTTTCCGTGGCTCTCCGCAAACACGTACGACACGGGCAAGCAACAGCCACACTACAAACCCTACATCGTCAAAGAAGTCGCGGGCGTGAAGATCGGCGTTCTCGGTTTGACCACTCCCGGCATTCCCAACTGGGACAATCCGCCAAACTACGCGGGACTCGAGTTTCACGAGCCGCTCCCCGAAGCTTGGAAGTGGGTCCCGATTCTTCGCGACCAGGAAAAGGTGGACGTGGTCGTCATCGCGATGCACATGGGACTCGAAGAAGATTTGCGCACTGGTGAAGTGAGTCCCGGACAAGTGCTACACGAAAACGAGGCGATCGCGATTGCGCAGGAGGTTCCGGGCGTCGACGTCATCTTCATGGGCCACACGCATCGCGATGTGCCTTCGGTTTACATCAACGGCGTGTTGTTGACGCAGGCGAACCACTGGGGCCGCCATCTTGCTCGCGCCGATCTGTATTTGCAGAAAACGAGCACGGGCTGGCGCATGTACGCCAAGTCGGCGCGAACGATCCCGGCTGACGATCGCGTCGAGCCCGATCCGGAAGTTGCGAAAATCGCCGAGCCTTATGATCGTGAGACGCAGGCGTGGCTGTCGCGCGTGATCGGCCAGTCGGCGGAAGAGTTAACCGCGAACGACGCGCGCTTTCACGACACGGCGATTCTCGATCTGGTTCAGAAAGTGCAGTTGGATGCCGGGAAGGCGGACGTGTCGATGGTGGCGAGTTTCAACCCGGCGGCCCGCATCGCCAAAGGGCCGGTTACCGTGCGCGACATCGCGGGTTTGTATGTTTACGAAAACACGCTCGTCGTGCTGGAAGTCACAGGCCAGCAACTCAAAGACGCGTTGGAACACTCGGCGAAGTACTTCAAGGCTTACGTGCCGGGCAAGCCGGCGAGCGATCTCGTTGACGACAAGATTCCGGCTTACAACTTCGACATCGCGGAAGGTGTTACTTACGATCTCGACATCTCAAAACCGGTCGGGCAGCGAATACAGAACCTGCGTTTTCATGGACAGCCATTGTCGCCCACGAAGAAACTCAAACTCGCAACCAATAATTATCGCGTCAACGGCGGCGGCGGTTACGACATGTACAAGAATGCCCCAGTCGTTTATCGATCGAGTGAAGAGATCCGCGAATTGATTATCGATTGGGTCGAGAAGAACAAGACGGTTCCGACGACGCCGACTAACAACTGGCGTCTTTTGCCGCAGTAAACACAAAGCGGTTAAGAAGGTGAGTTCTAAAAAGCACCGCTTTGTCGCGTGGGCGTGAGGTCTTGGACCTGTTAGTCGTGGTGGCTGCGCGCGAGGCTCTGGGCTTCAACCCACGCAGCCCACCACTACCTTGAGGAGAATTCGCCTTGTTCAATGGTTGACTACCCTTTTACCCTGCTTGCTTAGTCATAACGCGTAACCTCGCGAAAAACTGCCTCAAAAAATTTTAGCGATAAAGGGCACCAGTCTTACCTAATCGGTTGTGTGCCTTTTGTGGCTAGTGGCTGTTATGATGTGCGCGTCCGAAATCCCAACCGCCGAAAGGTGGATTGAAAGATCCTCATATCCCCATGGCGACACAGTCGTCCGAAAGCATTACCGTTTTGCTGGAACGTTGGACCGACGGCGATGCGAGTGCCCTCGATCGCTTGATGCCGCTCGTCTACGACGAACTGCACCGGCTCGCCGAAAGTTATCTTCGTCGCGAACGACGCGAACACACCCTGCAGCCAACCGCACTCGTCAACGAGCTGTATCTGAAAATATTCGATCAACAGCGGACTAACTGGCGGAATCGAGCGCAATTTTTCGGCGTCGCCGCGCAACTGATGCGGCGCATTCTGGTGGACCATGCGCGCGCGCACCATTCCAGGAAACGCGGTGGCGATCAGTTTTGCGTCTCGCTGCGAAACGTTGCCGCGGCGTTCGGCTCGCAGCCTGACGTCGATCTGCTGGAGATTCACAACGCGTTGAACCGTCTGGAAGAGCTTGATCCTGACCAGGCGCGCATCGTTGAGTTGCGTTTCTTCGCCGGCCTGACAATCAAAGAGACGGCAGAGTTTATGAAAAGTTCTCATGCCACTGTGGAACGCGAATGGAAAATGGCGAAAGCGTTTCTGAAAAGTGAACTTACAAAGAAACGGCATTCTTGCTGAGGGATTTAACACGCAAATTCCGCGTTAATACCAAAAACCTTACAAGCAGGGATAGCCCGCCGAGGCCCATGATCACCCATGACAGTTGGAAACGAATAAAAGAGATTTTCCATTCCGCTCAGGAACTCGACCCAGCCGAGCGTTCGGACTATCTCGATCAGGCTTGCGGCGACAATCCGTCGATTCGCGAGGAGGTCGAGGCTTTACTAACTGCGGATGCTGAGAATGAGGATTTTTTAAGCGCTCCCGCGTACGAATTCGCCGCCAGCATCCTTGCAGGAGAAGAAAACGAATTTTCCAGCGGTCAGAAAATCGGTCGTTACACGATCTTGTGTCCGCTCGGCTCGGGCGGGATGGGTCAAATCTATCTCGCCGAAGACGCAGAGCTACATCGCAAGATCGCCCTCAAACTGATCTCGCCGCAGTTTGCCCACGATGCCCGCCGCGTCCATCGCTTTGAACAGGAAGCGCGCGCCGCTTCAGCACTCAATCACCCGAACATCTGCGTTATTCATGAAATCGGGAAGACTGAGAGCGGCCGGCACTTCATCGCGATGGAATACATTCAGGGAATCACTCTGCGCGAGCTAATGTCGGCCGGGCCGCTGTCTCTCAGTAAGGCTTTGAACGTTGCGGTCCAGGTCGCAACTGCACTCGCCAGCGCTCATGCTTCAGGTATCGTTCATCGCGACATCAAGCCTGAAAACATCATGTTGCGGCCTGATGGTTACGTGAAGATTCTCGACTTCGGCCTGGCGAAGCTCACGGACTTCGTACCCGATAGAAGTCGCTTATCTGAAATCCCGACAACTGTGCATACCGACGCCGGTATGATGATGGGAACAATCAAGTACATGTCTCCCGAGCAGTTGCACGAGGCAAAAATCGATGAACGAACCGATATCTGGAGTTTAGGGATCGTTCTTTACGAGATGCTGACGGGCGCAACGCCCTTCGAAGGACCGAACTCGAGCGAACTTGTCTCCGCGATACTCGCACCGCAACCAGTTCCATTGACGCTGCCGGCCGAAACTCCGTGGCAAATTCACTTCAGCATCAAGAAAGCGCTCGAGAAAGATCGTGATGCGAGATATCAAACCGTCACGAAGTTTGCGACTGATCTAAGAGCGTTGCAGAACAAGCTGCGGCGCGAATCTGATAGCCAGTTTGAATCAGATTTTGTTGGCGACGACGACCACCGGACGCGCAAGGCCCCGGCATCGGGGATTTTTACCCGCCTTAAATCGCAGGCTTTATCATCGACCAATCTCATACTCAGTGAGATCCAGTCACACAAGAGGGCGGCAATTTTCACCGCTGGTTCGGGGGTTCTCGCGCTCCTTCTGATCATTCCCGGCATCGGTCAATTAATTAAGAAGGTTTTTTATCAACAAGGTGTGCCACCGCCGCAAGTGACGCCCGTGACAAACGACGGAACCTCAGTTTGCTCGGCAGTTTCTGCCGATGGCAGCTGGATCGCGCACGCTGAAGAAAAGGATGGAAAACAGCGTCTGATTTTGCGGCGCACCGATAACACCGGGGTTCAGGAAATTATTCCGCCCGCTGAAGTCAAATATCTTGGCGTGACCTTTACGCGCGACAACAAGTATCTCTACTTCACACGAACAGACACTGACAGCAGTAGCAGTCTGTACCGCGTTCCGGTGGGGCGCGCCGGTCCGCCTCTGGAGAAAGTGAAGGCCTCGGTAGATAGTCCGATCAGCTTCTCTCCACAGGAGAATCGATTTGCTTTCGTGCGACTCGATAAAGATAAAAGTATCTACTCGCTTGTGCTCGCGGACCTCGTCGGCCCAAACGAAAGAGTCCTCAACATTCGAAAAGACGGCGATACATTTTCGACTCGTGGCCCGGCATGGTCTCCTGACGGAACTCTTGTTGTTTGTCCAACGAGTTCCTGGACCGGCGTCTATAAGGTGGAACTGGCGGGGTTTGACCCAAATGATGGAAGCGAACGGCTGATCGGTAACCAGCCATGGTTCTCGATTTTGGAAGTTGGCTGGCAGCAGGACATGAGTGGCCTCATTATCACCGCGAGAGATCAAGCTTCGGCGCCTTTCGAATTGTGGCGAATCAGTTATCCCGATGGAGCTGCCCAAAAGATAACTGCCGACTTGGCGGAGTACCGCGGCGTGAGTTTGTCCGGGCACGACATCGTAGCTATACGGCAGGATTTATCGTGGGATTTGTTGGTTGCGAGTGCTGCAAACGACTTTGCAAATCCTTCAACCATTGCGACCGGATCAAGTTTGGTCTATGGCGTTAGCTGGGCGGGCAATAAAAGGATCGTCTTTTCGTCGATGGCTCAGGACAAGCTGAATATCTCGCGGATTGACGTCGATGGTTCTAACCAGGTCCAACTTACGAAGAATTTGGGAGACAACTACACTCCGATCGCTTCGGCTGACGGCAGCTTTGTAGTGTTTGCGTCGAGCCGCGCCGAGAATAAATTCAACATCTGGCGAATGAATACCGAGGATGGAAATGATCTCAAGCAACTCACGTTTACGAATGGCAACTTCTATCCAGCTATCTCACCCGACAATCAATGGGTGGCTTACGACAATCTGGAGAAAGGTCCGGTGAACGTTTGGAAAGTGCCGATGCAAGGTGGTCAGGCTATAGAAATAGCTGAGGGATATCGAATGCCGGCGTTCTCGCCCAACGGTCAATTGATGGCAGTTCGTTACGACGAGACATCGAGCGGCAACGATCTGGCGATTTATTCCGTCAACACTGGCGAGCTACTGAAGCGCATCCAGATTCCGAAGTTCGACTGGCAGCGTGTGTATTGGCTTTCTGACAACTCGGTGAGCTTCATCAACAAAACCGGCGGTTATTCAAATATATGGAGTTACGATCTCGACTCTGACACAACGAAGCAATTGACCTACCTCAACCGCAAGCTAATCTTTGCGTATGCGTGGTCACCCGACCGCAAACTGCTGGCCTGTCAGGTTGGGACCAGGACGAGCAACGTAGTTAGGCTTAGTTGGCAGAACGGAAAGTAGATGCCACGGGCCAGAGCCCGTGGCATGTTGAGAGTCTCACCTGCCAACCAGTTGCTTCGAGTGGCCCGGAACTGATTGTTATCTCCGGGTCGCTTTGCCCCAAAGTCCCTTCATTATGGATTTCTCTGTGCAACCTCTGTGTTCTCTGTGTCTCTGTGGTGTGTTTTGCTGGGAATTTATTCACCACAAAGACACAGAGAACACAGAGGTTGCACAGAGAAGAGGGCGTTCGTGACTT
>DATNDM010000572.1:0-3735 GCA_035553235.1 Pyrinomonadaceae bacterium
GACAAACGTCTGGCCCTTGAACCGCTGAATGTAAGGCAGCGCTTCACGCAGCAGATCCAGACGAAGCTGATCGTCGACGACGGGTTTTGTGTCGAGCATGTCTAACCTCCCAACCGCGCCAGTATTGCCTTCTGCACGTGCAAACGATTCTCAGCTTCGTCGATCACCGCCGACGCGGGCGAATCGATCACGCCATCCGTCACGATCACGTTGCGGCGCACGGGCAAACAGTGCATGAAGATCGCATTGTTCGTGCGCGACATTTTTTCTTCGTCGACGATCCACTTGCTGCGGTACTGCGCGCGCGTTGCGACGTCCTGATCCGTGTTGCCGTAAAACTGTTTCGCGCCCCAGCTCTTCGCGTAAATCACGTCGGCGTCGGTAAACGCGGCGTCAATGTCGTTTGTGATCTCGACGCTCGGGCCCAACGACTCGATCAACTCTTCGTCGAGATCGTAGCCCGGCGGATGCGCGATGACGAGATCGTGGCCCATCTGCGCGGCGGCGAGTGCGAAGCTGTTCGGGACTGCCATCGGCAGCGGCTTCGGATGCCACGCCCACGTGAGCACGACGCGTTTGCGTCCAGTGCCGGACTTCTCGCGAATCGTGAGCATGTCTGCGAGCGACTGGCAGGGATGATGCATCGCGGATTCGAGATTGATGATCGGAACCGACGCGTATTTCGCAAACGCATTGAGCACTGGATCCGTGCGTTCTTCCTGCCAATTTTTCAGCGCCGCGAAAGTTCGCACACCGATCGCGACGCAGTATCGCTCAAGCACGCGCACAAACTCGGCCACATGCTCGGTCTTGTCGCCGTCCATCACCGCGCCTGTCCGATGTTCGAGTGTCCAGCTTGTCCCGCCGGGCTCGAGCACGACCGCATTTCCACCAAGCTCGTAAATCCCGACCTGCATCGACGCACGCGTCCGCAGGCTCGGATTGAAAAACACGAGCGCCACAGACTTCCCGGCGAGCGGTTTCGAAACATCCTCGCCACTCTTGAACCGCAGCGCAGACTCCAACAGCGTCTCGATCTGCTCGGAGGTCATACCCCTCGTGCTGAGTAAATTCATATCCGCGTTCATCCGCGTCCATCCGCGGCCAAAATAAATTCGTCAACCTGATCTTCGGTCAAACACAACGGCGGCAACAACCTCAACACCTTCGGATTGCTCGACGTCCCTGTAATGATCTTCCGCTCCAGCAGCCTCTTATGCACCGCCGCCGCATTTTCCCTGAACTCGATTCCCAACAAGAACCCGAGCCCATGCACCGCCTCAACCTGCTCAACCCCGCGTAACCGCTCGCGCAAATAAGCCTCGACCCGCCGCACATTCTCCAACATGCGATCTTGTTCGATAGCCTCGATGGTCGCCGTCACTGCCGCCATCGCGAGCATCCCGCCGCCAAAGGTGGTGCCGAGATCGTTCTCCTTGATATGCGACGCAATCGCATCAGTCACGAGACAGGCGGCGACAGGAACACCACTGCCCAACGCCTTCGCCAGCGTGACAATGTCCGGCACAACACCGCCGCTCGCCTCACTGCCTGCAAAGAACCACTGTCCCGTGCGTCCGACGCCGGTCTGCACTTCATCGTAAATAAGCACGATGCCGCGCTCGTCACACAACGTCCTCAGCGCGCGATAAAACTCGGGTTGGGCCATGCGCACGCCGGCCATCGACTGGATCGGTTCGAGCATGATGCCCGCCACGGTGTCGTCGGCGAGCGCGCGCACTGAATCCACATTCCCGAACTCAGCTTCGACGTGACCAGGCACGTTCGGTTTTCCGAGTTCGCGATACTTGCCGAGGAACGTGGCGCTGATCGCATCAGCGGTGCGGCCGTGGAAGCCGCCGGAAAACGTAATGATCTTCTCGCGTCCGGTCGCCATGCGCGCCATACGCATCGCGTTCTCGTTTGCTTCCGTCCCGGAGTTGCAAAAGAAAGTTTTTACCAGCGGACGAGGCGCGATCGAGACGAGCTTCTCCGCGGCACGTGCGCGCGCGTTTGAGTAGACGAGATTCGAGTAGAACAATAGCTCGCTCGCCTGTTTGCGAATCGCGTTGACGACGTGCGGATGACAATGGCCCGTGCCGGCGACAGCGTGGCCGCCATACAGATCGAGATACCTGTCGCCATCGCTCGTGTAGATCCAGACACCCTCGCCACGCTCGGCGGCAATAGGCATCTTCTTGTACGTCGCCAGTTGATACTGATCTTCGTTCTTCATCCGCGTTCATCCGCGTTCATCCGCGTTCATCCGCGTTACGGATTTGTCCCTACTAACAACAATCCCGTTTTTTCATCCAATCCAAACATCAAATTCATATTTTGCACGGCCTGGCCGGCGGCGCCCTTCACCAGGTTATCGATTGCGGAGAAAACCACGATCTGTTTGCCGCGCGTGGCGAAACCGATGTCGCAGAAGTTCGTCGTCTTCACCCAGTTGATGTCGGGCGAGCCGTTCACGAGGCGGACAAAAAATGAATCGCGATAAAAGTCAGCGAAGATCTCGCGCAACGCGGTTTCGCTGAGCTCGTTTTTAGCTTCCACGTAGATCGACGCGAAGATTCCGCGGGCGACGGGCAGTGAGTGCGTCATGAACACGAGTTCGTTGGTCCAGTCGCCGACGTGCGCCAGTTCCTGCTCGATCTCAGGAACGTGCTGGTGTGTGAAAGGCTTGTACGCGTAGAACGAAGTCATCCGCTGCGGATGATGCGTGTTCGCCGCGGCCTTCGCGCCCGAGCCTGACGATCCTGTTTTCGCGTCGACGATAACGCGACCGTTGACCAGACGGTTCGCGACGAGTGGCGCAAGGCCCAGCAACGTTGCAGTCGCGAAGCAGCCGGGGTTCGCGATCAGACGCGCATTGCGAATGGCATCGCGGTTGGTTTCAGTCAATCCGTAAACAAACTCGGACTGAGCGTGCATCGCGGTGTGTGGTTGTTTGTAATGCTTTTCGAAGACGTTCTGATCGCGGAGTCGGAAGTCTCCTGAGAGATCGATCGCTTTCACGTTCGCGGGCACACGCGGCACGATATCCATTGCCTGTCCGTGCGGCAGCGCGAGAAATACGCAGTCGACGTTGCTTAGATCTTCCGGATCTTTGATGAAGTTGAGATCAGTCAGCCCGTTGAGATTGCGATGAACCTCGCCGACGGGTTTGCCGGCCTGCTCGTTAGCCGTGACGAAAACGAGTTCGACGTTCGGGTGGAAGAGTAGAATACGCAGCAGCTCCGAGCCGCCGTATCCCGACCCACCAAAAATTCCAACACGAACTTTGTCTTTCATTTCTTTGATCCGTCTTTTCCGCGTTCATCCGTGGTTAAGCAACCCGTACGACCTGGCGCGCTGCAACTCTTTTCATCACCAACTCAAACAACGCACCGCCTTCACGCCGCGCATTCGACGCAGGCACGTTGAACTGCGTCTGGATGTAATCCTCGCCCATCTTCGAATCCGTCACAGATCCGGAGATCACATCAACCTCGACGCCACACCGCCGCAACAACTCAATCCCGCCCCACGCGCCAACGTAATCAGACGCACAGAACACGAGCGCCGCCGTGGCATCGAGCAGTTCAGAGTCAGCCAGCACCGTATCGACCGAATACCCACCGAGAATTCCATCGCCCAACTCGATCACGATCAAATCCGGATTCACTTCGTTGAGCCGCGCAATGATCGCCTTCGCTGACGGCGCGAGATCCTCGATGTCGACCGTCGACG
>DATNDM010000573.1:0-4498 GCA_035553235.1 Pyrinomonadaceae bacterium
CTGATTCAGTATCCCAACTACTCTTCGTGTGGTCTGTTGTCGATTCCGTTGATTCGTACGACCCATGTCATACGCGCCTCGTCAAAACCGGGTTGGAATACGTCCGTCAAATTCGATTCGACTATCACCAAACATCTTGAAGCACTGCAATACAAGTTGACTCGAAACGTTTACGCACCCAGTCGCGCGTTACAGCAATTGCTCAGCGATGCACGACTGGTTCGCACGCCGTTTTACGTCGAGACTGATGCGTGGGACTCGACGGTTTACGACGAATTCTTTCGCGACAAGAAATACGTCCTCTACTTCGGTCGGTTTCAGTTGCACAAAGGTTTTCACACGCTCGCCCACGCGTTGCCACGTTTTCTCAATGCACATCCCGATGCGCATGTAGCTTGTGTTGGTCGCGACATGGAAACGAGTCTCGCCTCGTCGATGGCGGCTTTCGCTCGCGCGCAGTGCAACGGGTTCGGCGAGCGGTTAATGATCATGGAGAGCCTGCCGCACAGCCGTTTGTATCCGGTGATTGCGGGAGCGCGTCTCGTCGTGCTGCCTTCGCTGATCGACAACGCGCCGAACGCATGCCTGGAAGCGATGGGTTTGGGCAAAGTCGTGATCGGCACCGACGGCGCCAGCTTTGAAGAGATCATCACTGACGGCGTGAACGGATTTCTCGTGCCGCCTGACAATCCACCGGCACTGGCAGATAAGATGATTGCGGCGTGGACGGATGAACGTTTGGAGACGATGTCGGCAGCAGCGAAGGCACAGGTGCTGGAATTCGCTCCGGAGAAAACAATCGCGGCGTTGTTGAGTTACTATGCCGAACTGACTTCACATGATCGCGACCAAAATCAATAACCGGCTCAGAAGCAGTTGGCTGAAGTTGCGGCCAGTGAGTGCGACTAAGGTTGTGGGCATCGGCCTGCCGAAGACTGGAACGACGTCGCTTGGTTATTGCTTCAGGCGTTTCGGTTTCAAGCATCACACGTACGACATGGACCTCGCGCTTAAAGTCAAAAGAAATCAGATCGAAGATGTGCTCAGCGTGGCGGAGAAGCACGAGTCGTTTGAAGACTGGCCGTGGTTTCTGTTGTATCAGGAGTTTGATCGGCGGTTTCCGAATTCGAAGTTTGTTCTCACGATGCGGAAAGACACTGCCACGTACGTACGCAGTTTGCAGCGCCATCACGAGCGCGAGGGAATCAGAAACGCCGATTGGGTAAAGCCGCACTGGTGGGATGACGTCCACGGCATGGAGCCGGCTGAGTGGGACTACGACTATTCGGCGCGCCGATATGAGAACCACAATCGCGCGGTGCTCGAGTATTTTGCGGGCAGAATTGATCGAGATTTGTTAGTCGTGTGTTGGGAAAACGGCGACGGCTGGGAGAAGTTGAGTCGGTTTTTGAACAAGCGTGCGCCCGCTGAGCCGTTTCCACATTTGCGCTGAGGTTTATGGGCCTGAAGAACCGCATCGCCGTTTACTCATCACGCCATTACGACACGCTGCGATCTGTGTTTAGCGAGTCGCTGCTCCACCGCATTGGCGTTCGTCGTTACTGGCACGACATTGATGGCTGGTTTACGTGGCGCGCCGCACAGGAAGAGGCGGTGAATTCGTTTCCTGAAGGCAGCCGGTTTGTTGAAGTTGGGACGTACCTGGGCCGCAGTGTCTGTTCGCTTGCTGAAGTCGTTGAACGCAGTGGTAAAAAGATTGACGTGATCGGGATTGACACGTGTCGCGGCAGTGGTCCGGAAGGCTCGCGCGGGAAGGATTATCACTCGCAGGCTGTTGCGAATGGTGGTGGAACGTTCGCGGGCGCTTTGCACAAGAACGTGGTTGATTGTGGTTTCGGAGAAAAGATCACGTTGATCATCTCCGATTCGGTTAGTGCCGCACGGTTGTTTAGTGACGCGTCGCTTGAGTGGGTCCATCTCGACGCACGCCACGACTACGCGAGTGTCAAAGCCGACATCGAAGCCTGGCTGCCGAAGGTTAGAGTTGGTGGTTGGTTATCAGGTGACGATTACGATGAGCAGAAGTGGCCTGAAGTCGTCAAAGCGGTCGGCGATGCTTTACCACGCGCTTCGGTGTGGTCCAATCAGCAATGGCGTTTGATTGTTTGAACCGGTAACCACAGATTTCTCTGTGCAACCTCTGTGTTCTCTGTGTCTCTGTGGTGGATTAATCCCGAGCAAAACACAACCACAGAGACACAGAGAACACAGAGGTTGCACAGAGAAATCCGTCATTAGAATTTAGGCCCGCCACCCTCATGCTGCATCGCTTTTGCTAGTCTTCCGAGGCTGTTGTAATCAATGGTCCACCCGGCACACAGCGCCGCAAGCCCAATCACGGCACCCTCACCTGAGAAAACTCCCTGATTCTGCAAGAACTCCGCGCCGCGTTCCCACGTCTCAAAGAACCGCTTCTCATTCCCATCTTTCGTGATCGCAAACAACGCCTCACTGCACCATCGCGCAGACTTGATCGCCTCGACGTCGCCAGTGAGCTCAACCGCTAATTTCTCGAGCACGGGCTTGCGATGCGAACCCCATCGACTCAAATGCTCCTCGATGCTCGCATCCACCACTCGCACTACTGAAATACCCGGCCGAAAACTCGGTAACCTCGGCATCGCTCCAATCCGCGTATCAGCATCAACAAAAATCGCTGTCTCAAACTCTTCGAGCGCGGCCTGCAAAGCAAAACGTTTATCGTGATACGCCGGCCTTCCCTTCCCATTCCCCATTGGCGACAACTTTGTCACAAAATCCACCGCCATCGGCCCAGTCGGCACATGCTTTATCGCGCGCACACCTAAGTCACGAAACTCCTCCGGCTCATCCGTGAGAATCACCCACGTCAACCTTCTCCCATCCCCAATCATCGCCCGCGCCCTGCGCCGGTACGCCTCATGAATGGCGAGCGTGCAAAAGCACACGTCTGGCTGCCGATTTTCTCTTCGCTTCGTGAGAAATTTAAGGTTGATCGCCTTGCTTTTGATGCTGGGCACTCTTTGTGGCTAATTAACGGCCGTGCCGAAACGCTCGGCCGAGCGCACACGCGCCTTCGCAGCTTCCACTTCACGATCGCGTGGCGGAGCCGTGGTAACGAGCGAGTCGAGCAACTCTCTCGCGGCCTGCGCAACTTGATCGACGGCCCGGTTGAAGACCGCTTCATTCGCCTTTGAAGGCTTCGTAAACCCACTCAATTTCCGCACAAACTGCAACGACGACGCGCGAATCTCTTCCTCCGTCGCCGGCGGTTTGAAGTTATGAAGCATTTTGATATTTCGACACATGCTGTTTTGTTGCCACCTTCACTAAAACCGTTGCGCTAATTAGTTCTTGTTTTGCGCGTTCTTTCGACTGTGAATAAAGTACTCCAGAAAGAGGACGAGCACGGTAACCACAGTACCAATCAACGCGATACCGAGAATACCGAGGCCTGCCGCGACACCAATAGCCGCTGTCATCCAAAGGCCGGCCGCGGTTGTCAATCCGTGAATCTCACGTTGTTCATTGAGCTTCAGTATAGTCCCTGCGCCGATGAACCCGATACCCGTGACGATGCCCTGGATCACTCTGGATAGACCATCATGACTCATGCCGGCGTCGGAACACGCTATCACGACTACGGCGGTCCCGAGACTGACCAGCATGTGCGTTCGCAATCCGGCAGGTTTTCCTGCGCGTTCACGCTCGATTCCCACGACAGCGCCAAGGAGTACGGCCGCAAAGAGGCGGACGAGTACGATCACGAGCCGGTGACGATCAGGGAACCCGTTAGTTAGTTCTTCCCACAGTGGATCCATAGCTTATCTAAGGCTTGCACGAAACGTTTGTTTCCTGACTCTTCTCTGTGCAACCTCTGTGTTCTCTGTGTCTCTGTGGTTGTTTTTTTCGAACAATTCTTAACCACAGAGGCACAGAGAACACAGAGATTGCACAGAGAAGAAGTCCGAAACGACTTTTCGTGCAAAGCAGTTTTGCCTCAAAGTCAGAAATCATTATTGGATCGGGTCAGTACAGGGAGCGGTAGCGACCTGGTCAGTGATCAGCATGCGATATTTCTAATGGTTCTGGATTCCGATGGTTTCACCAGGTCGCTACCGCTCCCTGTACTGACCCGAACCAAGCGGCATCCCGACTTTCGAGGCAAAGACGTGCAAAGCCCCTTATCTACCTGCTTGCAAACCCAAAGAACCCTGGATCCATCAGGGACCAGTTGAGCAATCCGGCCACGACGCCGATCGCGAACACAACCATAACAATAACCTTTTGCTTAGTCGTGTCGGGCTTGCCACCCATGTTGGGAAAGAGCATCAGAAAAATTCCGCCCACGACACCCAGCGGCGAAAAGGCCGCCATCTTGAGGTAGTAAACGCCCTCTGTCCGCAACTGGTACCAACCGTAATAGATCATGCCCGCAAAAAGAATGACCAGGGCCAGTCCGAAAAGACGTGTTTTGAGCATACAACCTCCAATTGAT
>DATNDM010000574.1:0-3389 GCA_035553235.1 Pyrinomonadaceae bacterium
GACAAGTCTGGATCAGCGACGCGGCAATGGGCGGCTTGGTTTCAACTGGTATCGCATCAAGCTGACCGTTCCCGAGCGCATCGGTGATTTCGATCCAACCGGATCGACCGCGGTGTTCGAGACTTCGCTGGACGACTATGCTGAGGTTTGGGTCGACGGCGAACTCTCGCGCTCATTGGGCCAAACCGGCGGATCAGTGATCGCCGGTTGGAACGCGCAGAATCATCTGGTCGTCGGTCGCAATGTCAAACCGGGACAACAGATTCAACTCGCGATCTTCGGCGTCAATGGTCCACTTTCAAATCCGCCGACGAACTTTATCTACGTCCGTTATGCGCGCCTCGCGTTCTATAAAACTGAGCCCGGTCCGGTGTCGCTGACACCGAGCGAAGTGAACGTCGAAGTCGTTCGCAACGATCCAGCGATGGATCAAATTGTCGGTCCGAACCCGAAGGTCTTCAAACTCGCGGAAGGATTCAAGTTTACCGAGGGCCCGATCTGGATCAACAAAGACGGTGGTTATCTGCTGTTCAGTGATCCGAATGCCAACACGATTTACAAGTACGCGCCGAATGGAAGTCAGGACGGCAAGCTCGACGTGTTTCGCACGCCGAGTGGATATTCCGGCGCGGACATCGCGGAGTATGGTCAGCCCGGTTCAAACGGGCTCACCCTCGATCCGCAAGGCCGCCTTACGATTAATCAGCATGGCAATCATCGCGTCGTCCGGGATGAAAACGACGGTACACAAACCGTCCTGGCTGACAACTACGAGGGCAAGCGGCTGAATAGTCCGAACGACCTCGTCTATCGATCAGACGGCACACTCTTCTTTACCGATCCGCCGTTTGGTTTTCCGAAGTTCTTCAACGACTCGCGCAAGCAGCTTCCGTTCAGTGGCGTCTACTCGATTTACAAAGGCAAGTTGCAACTTGTCAGCAAGGACTTCACTGGACCAAACGGCATCGCGCTTTCGCCTGATGAGAAATATTTGTACGTCGGCAACTGGCCGCGGTCGTTAACGGGCCAGGAGTTGCGCAAGGAAGATGAAGCCGTAGGTGAGATCGGCGACAAGCACAAAGCCATCATGCGCTACGAAGTGCAACCGGATGGAACTTTGAAAAATGGAAAACTCTTTTTCGACTTCACGAACGCGCCGGGTGAAGACGGTCTCGACGGAATCAAAGTCGATCAAAAGGGCAATCTCTACGTCTCAGCTCCCGGCGGCTTGTGGGTGCTCTCACCTGAAGGCAAACACCTCGGGACCATCGTGACACCGCGTCACGCGCACAACATGGCCTGGGGCGACGCCGACTTCAAAACACTGTACCTCTGCGCGCGCTCCGGCTTGTATCGCATTCGTCTCAACATCGCCGGCAAACGTTAGCCACAAAGAAGCAAAAAAGCAGAAAAGGTTTGTAAGGATTCGCCTCCAGCTACGACCAACTATCGGTTACGAAATCTGAAGAGGAGAATTTCTAGTATGTCGAATAGGGTAAAGGTCACTTTACTGGCCCTGATCATCGTCGTTGCGGGCGCGTGGTATGCGTTTCGGCCCGAGCGGCTTTTCATCAACCACACGGTTAACGAACAGTTTCCAACGGCATCCGCTGCCACGAATCAGCTCGCGTCCGGACAGTTTCACAGCGGCAAACATGAAACCAAAGGCACGGCCACCGTGTTTCAACTCGCCGACGGCAAGAAGACGCTGCGCTTGACGAACTTTGCAACGTCGAACGGTCCTGACGTGCACGTCTATCTCGTCGCGGCAACCGACGCGAAAGACGACGATTCGGTCACCAAAGCCGGATTCGTCGACCTCGGTACGATGAAGGGGAATATCGGCGATCAGAATTACGAGTTGCCGGCGAATGCAGACCTCGCGAAGTACCGCGCAGTCACGATCTGGTGTAAGCGGTTCAGTGTCAACTTCGGCACAGCGCCGTTGATGAACGAGGCGATGCAGTCGATGAACATGCAGTAACTCTCCAACCCCAGACGGAGTGTAATCATGAGCAGCCACAATCACTACGACGTAATCATTATCGGCACGGGCGCGGGCGGCGGCACGCTGGCTTACAAGCTCGCGCCCTCCGGTAAGAAAATCCTGTTACTCGAACGCGGCGACTACGTGCCGCGTGAAAAAGATAACTGGAGCACGCGCGCTGTAAATCTCGAGGCGAAGTACAACACGAAAGAGGCGTGGCGCGACGTCGATGGCAAAGAGCTACACCCGCACACGAATTACTTCGTCGGCGGTAACACGAAGTTCTACGGCGCAGCGCTGTTTCGGTTGCGGAAAGAAGACTTCGGCGAGATTCGTCATCATGGCGGCATCTCGCCGGCCTGGCCCATCACGTACGAGGAGCTTGAACCTTATTACACTGAAGCCGAGCACCTCTACCAGGTACACGGCAATCGTGGTGAAGATCCGACCGAGCCGTGGGCCAGCGCGCCGTACAAGTATCCCGCTGTCAGTCATGAACAACGAATTCAACATCTACACGACGATCTCGAGCGCGCGGGCCTGAAGCCTTTTCATGTGCCGCTGGGAATTCGGCTCGACGAGACGAACGCGCGCAAGAGCCTGTGTATCCGGTGCAATACCTGCGACGGTCATCCTTGTCTGATCGGAGCCAAGTCTGACGCACAGACGATCTGCGTTGACCCCGCGCTCGAACATGAGAACGTGTCGCTACTGACAAACGCGAAGGTAATGCGGCTCGAAACCAACGGGGACGCGCGCGCAGTCAGCAAAGTGATCGTCGATCGCGATGGTGTTCGCGAGGAATTTACGAGCAATATCGTTGTCGTCTCGTGTGGCGCGGTGAATTCCGCGGCGTTGTTGTTGCGATCGGCCAATGACAGTCATCCGAATGGTCTCGCCAACGGATCGGACGTCGTCGGACGTCATTACATGGGCCACATCAATTCGGTGCTGATGGCACTCTCAAAATGTCCGAACCCGACGATCTTCCAAAAGACGCTCGCGATTAACGATTTCTATCTCGGCTCGAGAGAGTGGGACTACCCGATGGGCCACATCTCGTTTGTCGGAAAACTCGATGCCGACACCTTGAAAGCCGGCGCGCCCGCGATTGCGCCGGGCTGGACGCTCGATCTGATGGCGAAACACTCGCTCGACTTCTGGCTGACGTCTGAAGATCTGCCTGATCCAAACAATCGCGTGACTGTCGATCGCGATGGCCAGATCCGCGTCAGTTACAAGCTGAACAACGTCGAAGGGCACGATCGTTTGAAGGCGCAGTTGCAGAAAGCGATGAAACAGACGAACTGCGATGTTCACGGCCACGACTGCCATCAGGGTCTGTTTGCACGCAATCTTTATCTCGGGCAGCGTCTGCCGCTGGCGGCGGTGGCCCATCAGA
>DATNDM010000575.1:0-3007 GCA_035553235.1 Pyrinomonadaceae bacterium
CGCCATCGAAGACGAGAGTTTGAAAGAGTCGCTCGGCATCGGCGAGCCGCAGGACATCAGTCTCGGCGGCGTCCGAGTTATGAACCTTCCCTCGTGTCCCAACGTTAAAATTGGTGATCAGCTTGGACTGCTGCTACTTGATGGCGACGATGCGTTATCGTTAACTGGAGAAGTAGTTCATCATTCCACACCTGACACGTTCGGAGTTGAATTTCGTGAGCTGAGCAATCATGATCAGAAGGCGGTGGGCGATTTGATCGGCAGATTGCACGCGCGGTTATAGTTTCGTGGATCGAAAACAAACCAAAGACACTGCGGCAACGGCGGCGAAGGCAGCGGTGGAGGCGTCTTACGGGCCTTCCACGCGCGTCGTGCTGCGCATCATCATGGTGTTGCTCGCGGTTCTCGTCGTGCTTTGGGTGCTCTCGAAGATCACCGTAATTCTCCTGCTGCTGGTGCTGTCGATCTTCTTCGCGTACCTCGTTTCGCCGCTCGTGGAGTTCCTGCGACGGCAAAGAAAGATCGGCGGCCGCACGATCGCGATCCCGAAAGTCGTCGCGATCGCGCTTTCTTATCTGATCATTCTTGCGGCAATCGTGTTTGCGGTGTTTGTCGTCTTGCCCAGCCTCAGTAATCAGTTTCCGGAGTTTGCGGGTCAGGCGCGGACATACTGGAAATCGCTGAACGATCAAACGCAAAACATCATCAAGTATTCGCGTCGCTTGCCGCAACCGCTCGTGGAAAGGGCGAATGACGCCGTGCAGCGGGCCGGCGACAAAGTCAGTGAAACGGCAACCGAGTTTGCGACTGCTGCATTGGGCTACCTTGTTTACGTTCCCTGGCTGGTTCTGATTCCGATCCTCGCTTTCTTTCTACTGAAAGACGCTGAGAGCTTTCGGCGTTCCGCGTTGCTGATGCTGCCGCGCGGTCGCTGGCGCTGGCGTGGCGACGAGTTTTTCCAGGACATCAACAACACGCTCGCCGCTTACATTCGTGCGCAACTGACTGCGTGCTTGTTCATCGGGATCGTGTGTTCGCTGGGTTTCACTTTGTTGGGGCTGCCGGGCGGATTGGTGATGGGTGTGCTGGCGGGCGCTTTCGAGTTTGTTCCGCTTGTTGGTCCAGTTGCGATCGCAGCGCTGGCCGCGCTGCTTGCGATGTTTCATGCGGGTCCATTCAATGCGTTTCTTGTACTGCTGTTCCTCGGCGTGTTGCGGATCCTGCAGGACTACGTCATCTATCCGCGACTAATCGGACAGGGTATTCATCTTCATCCGCTGGCCGTGATATTCGCGATCCTCGCGGGCGAGAAACTAGCTGGAGTTGCGGGGATTTTCCTGGCGATTCCGGTGGTCGCCATTTTTACGGTCAGTTTTCGTCACTGGATGGAGCATCGTGGCACCGAAGGAATTGCGTCCCTGCTCGAGCCAAATGCCGCGGACGCAGCGAAGGCAGCGTCGGACGCGGCCGCGGCCGCCGAAGAGCTTCACGCTGAAACCACCGCAGACGAAATGGTACGCGCCCGCCCCGATCTCACCACCGGCGAGCTAAAAATGCCGGAGAATTCCTAACCGCGGATTTTCGCGGATGAACGCAGACTTGCGTTTATCTGCGTTCAGCCGCCGCTTCCATCAAGGCAACAAAACGTTGGAAATGATGTTCGGCGTCGTGTGGGCCGGGAGCGGCCTCGGGGTGGTATTGGACCGAGATTACGGGCAGGGTGCGATGGCGCATGCCCTCAACACATTGGTCGTTGAGATTAATGTGCGTAACTTCAACTTCCGGCGGCAGAGTCTCCGCACTGACCGCAAATCCGTGGTTGTGTGACGTGATCTCGACGTGTGGATGCGTGATCTCTTTCACCGGCTGGTTGCCACCGCGATGTCCAAACACCAGCTTGAACGTCTTTGCTCCGAACGCGCGTCCGAGCAACTGGTGCCCGAAACAGATCCCGAACGTCGGCAGTTGCGCCTTCAACAACTCGCGAATCTCCGCCACTTCCTTATTCATCGATGCCGGATCACCCGGACCGTTCGATAAGAAAATCCCGTCGGGCTTGAGCGCCAAGGCGTCGGCTGCTGAGGTCGAGGCGGGCACAACAGTCGTGCGCACGCCCAGTTGGGCCAGTTCGCGCAACGAATTTCGCTTCACACCGAAATCGTAACAAACGACGTGAAAACGTTCCGCGCCCTCGGCAGGAACGTCGTACGGCTCTTTTGTCGTGACGAGGCTCGCGAGCTCACGATTCTCCATCGGTGGCGATTGCCGCGCTTTTTCAACGAGGCTCTTCTCATCAAGATCAGTGGTCGAGAGACACGCGCGCATCGCGCCCTTGTCGCGGATGTGTCGCACGAGCGCACGTGTGTCGATGCCTTCGATGGCGACGATGTTCCAGCGCTTCAGGTAGTCTTCGAGACTCTCTTCGGAACGCCAGTTCGAAAAGACGCGGCTCGCTTCACGCACGACGAAACCTTCAACCCACGGGCGCGTCGATTCAGCGTCGCTCGCATTCACGCCGTAATTGCCTATCAGCGGGTAAGTCATGCAGACGATCTGGCCGGCGTAAGACGGATCGGTGAGAATTTCCTGGTAACCCGTCATCGACGTGTTGAAAACCATCTCGCCGCACGCTTCACCATCGGCCGCCCACGACCGACCACGAAAGGTGCGACCATCTTCAAGCGCTAAAAGTCCCGGCCGTTTTTCGCTCATCCTATTGACTACTCTTAATAAACTGCTGCGCCTCGTTCAACCAGCGCTTGCTGGCGCGATACTTATATGCCGGCGCAGTCTTCACCGCTTCGATACAAGCTTGCATCAGGCTCGTCGCTTCGCGCTTGTGTCCCAGCCCCGCGTGCGCACGGCCCATGAGATAAAGCCCTTCCGGATCAGACGGCCGGTGCTCCAAAAACTGGTCCAGCGCATTACGCGCATCTTCAAACTGGCCCGCCGCAATGTACGTAGCGGCCACTTCCCTCCACACCTCGTGTTGTGAGTGTGCCGAATT
>DATNDM010000576.1:0-5880 GCA_035553235.1 Pyrinomonadaceae bacterium
AGTTGTTTTCAGAGAGCAAAACTACAAACACTTCCGAACAAGCGGTGATGTCAGGCAGTCATGGTAGTCACAATCAAATGCCAGCCTCCGGTGCCACGTATCGCACGTCGTCGGCAAGTGTGACGCTACCGTTTTTTGTTCGTGGCCTTGCGGCGGCTATGAGTGGTGCTGCAACGGAGCCAAGCATCGCGGGATTGCAGGAAACGCGGGCGAGTGGTGAGATTTTTGCCCTCGAGATCGAGGCGCTGAAAGCTTCGATGAACAAGGATCATGGGCGAGCGATCGAGCTAATGAAGCAAGCGACTGCGCTCGAGGAAGCGATGAGTCCGCCGTCTGGTCCACCGGGACTCATCAAGCCATCACATGAGCTCTACGGCGAGATCCTGTTGCGCGCTGACAAACCGAGAGAGGCCGCTGAGCAGTTCAAGATCGCGCTGCTGCGACAACCAAACCGCGCGCGCTCATTACTCGGCGCCGCACGTGCCGCCGCACAAACCGGTAATCAATCCGGGGCCTTGAACTTTTACTCCGCGTTGCTCGATCAGTGGAAACAGGCTGATGCCAACTCGGTCGAACTGCGCGAAGCGCGTGAGTACACAAAAAGCACAAAAGAACAAAAGGCACAAAAAGATTGATTTGTGCCTGTTGAGTTTCCGTGTGTGCCTTATGTGTTACTTCTTTTCTTTGATGTCGAATGCGTAGATCGTATCCTGGTCTCGTAAGTACAGTCTTCCACCCGCAACAACCGGATGCGTCCACGTTGGTAACTGGTCCTGCGGGATCCGGAAGCGCCCCTTCTCCTTATATCCAGTCGGCGTCGCTTCAACCAAACCGACAACGCCATTCTCACTCAAGCAATACAAGTTTCCGTCGGCATAGACCAGCGAGCCTTTCCCGACACTCCGATCGCGCCACGCAATCTCGCCCGTATCAAACTTGATGGCCGTCAGAATCGAACTCGAAAATCCGTACAGGTAATCGCCAATCAACACCGAACTGCTGTGATGATTGCGCATGTCTTTTGAGAACCAGAGCTCCTGTGCTTTGTTGTCAGGCTTGATCTCGATCACGCCGCCGCCAGTCCCGTAGTCCGACGAAATAAACACGCGATTCGCACGCACGATCGGCGTCGCCACGTTTGCAACGTTATTCGCCGGCCGCGAGTACTCCCACAACAAATGGCCGTCCTTAAGATCGAGCCCGACAGCGCGTTCGCTCGTGAAGAAAACCACCTGCGTGCCGCCATTCACTTCGACCGGAATAGCAGACGAGTATCCCGCACGATCGCTCTGGCTTTTCCAGATGACCGAGCCGTCAGCTTTGTTGAGCGCGACGATCGACGCGCCTGGACCACCCGGATTCACGAGGAGCTTGTTTCCGATCACGAGCGGCGACTCGCTGATGCCCCAGGTAATATTCGAGCCACCGAATTCCTTGAGCACGTTCTTGGTCCAGACAATCTTGCCGGTGCGCGCGTCGAGTACGGACAGATCGCCGTTGCCTCCGAGGGCGTAAACCCGGTCGCCATCGATCGTCGGCGTACCTCTCGGCCCGTTGCCACGATCGTTGTGAAATGCCGAGCCGTGCGCAGTGGCCCAAACTTCTTTTCCGGTCGCGACATCAAACGCAATCACAAACTCGCGGTTGCCGCGCAGCCCCATCGTGTACAACTTTCCGTCCGCAACAGAAAACGAGGAGTAGCCGGCGCCCGCGCCAGTTGCTTTCCAGACGAGCGGCGGACCTTCAGCGGGCCATTGCTTGAGTAGTCCGGTTTCTTTCGAGATGCCGTCGCGATTTGGACCACGCCACTGCGGCCAGAGTGCAGCCGTCTGGGCCACCGCTTGCGACGCCAAACTCAACAACGCCACCGTTGCCAGTAACAAAAAACTGCGCTTCATTCTGATCTCCTTCGTGTATTGAAAACTCTGAGACGGGGAGACACGAAGATGCCGCTTTACGACGACGGCTTAAAATACAGCACCAAACCACCGCCCGCGGCAGCCAACACAAACCCAACATAGAGCAACGGATTCGGCGTACTCTTCGGCGGATGCAGCCACATCGAATACAACACATTCACGAGCGGCGCGCCCGCGAAGACGAGCGGCATCACGTAAGTCGGTACGCCGCCTGATCTGAACGCGTAGATGATGCAAATGGCGCCCACTGCACCGAGCGCTCCGCCGATGACAGCTCCAACAGTGCCCTTCGTCGTGAAGCCGTTAAGCTGTCCCTGCGAAGACAGGCTGACGAGAGGGACCAGCACACCAATCAGGAAGTAAGCGACCCCAACACATAACAGGGCGCGCATGGGATTATTACCGAGCGCCACCTGGCCGCCGTGCAAAGCAGGACCGTACAAGCCCCACGAGAGTGCAGCGCCAAGCGCGAAAAGGATCCAAAGCTGCATCAGGACCTCCAAAAAGAGAGATGATCACAAAACGCACAAAACAGCACAAAAGGGTCAGGCAAGTTTACTTTTCTCTTGTGTGACTTATGTGCCTTCTGTGGCTAAAACTGAAACTCGAAATAGGCTTTCGCCGTAATGTCTTCGTCCTTTAAGTTCCGCGCATTCTAACATCAGTGGCTTAGACATAGTAGCAACTCATTTGCTAAGGTCTCGCAAACACGCGGGCCGTCCAAAATCTCGAACGAGGAGCGCTAAAATTTTGAAGTTGAAGTTTCGAACCCTCTTCCTGGCCGTTCTTTCTCTGCTGCTGCCGGCGGCAATCGCGGCGCAAACGCATCGCGGCTCGCTGCGAGGCACGATCTACGACCCGAACCAGGCCTTGCTTCCCGGCGCCACCGTAACCGTAACGAGTGTTGCCAACGGAGAAGTTCGAACTACGACGACTGATCGCAGTGGCGACTATGCAGTCTCATCTCTCGCAGCGGGCGTGTATCAGGTAGACGTCGAAGAGAGCTCGTTTCAAAAACACAGTGAGCGGATCGAGATCCTCGTCAATCAGGAACGACGACTCAACGTGACTCTCAACCCGAGCGGTCCCGACGTAGCCCTAATCGACTCCACTTACAGTGCGCAGTTAAAAAAGGATTCAGCCTCACTCGGCAGTGTGATCGAGAACCGCCAGGTCACCGGTCTGCCGCTCGATGGCCGCAACTTCTATGAACTCAGCCTGCTCGTTCCCGGCGCAGTACCGCCCGCGCCAGGCTCCGCTGGTTCAGTCCGCGGCGACTTCGCGTTTAGCGTTAACGGCGCGCGCGAAGACGCGAACAATTTCCTGCTCGACGGTGTCTACAACGTCGATCCGAAGCTCAACACGTTTGGGGTGCGGCCGTCAGTCGATGCGATTCGTGAGTTTGAGATGCTGACGAGCACTTACGATGCATCGTTCGGTCGCAATCCCGGCGCGCAGGTCAACGTGATCCTGAATTCAGGCTCGAATGATTTTCATGGCTCGGCATTTGAGTTTCATCGCAACGCCGCACTCGATGCACGCAACTTCTTCGCGCCTGCGTCCGAGCCGAAGCCAAAATACATTCGTAACCAGTTCGGCGGTGCGTTGGGTGGTCCAATCAAACACGATCGCACGTTCTTCTTTGCCGACTACGAAGGCACACGCTCGCGCGAAGGAATCACGCGAATTACAAACGTACCGACCGCGGAAGAGCGCGTGGGCAACTTCTCGCACAGTCTGTTTGGCGTTCCAACAAATCCGTTCACGGGCATGCCATTCGATAACGGCATCATTCCCGATTTCTTTCAAAATCCGGTTGGTCGAGCAATCGCAGCGGTCTATCCGCTGCCGAACCGCAACGAGCCTTTCCAGAACTTCGTCTCGTCGCCCGTGTTACGCGACGATAATGACAGCTTCGACGTGCGTGTCGATCATAAACTGACTGATCGCGCTGATCTCACGTTCCGATACAGTTTCGGCGATCGCGATCTCTTCGAGCCGTTTACTGGTCCGACTTTATCGCTCGTGCCGGGTTTTGGCGACACCGTGAAACGTCGCAGTCAAAACGGCATGGGTGCGCTGACACTTGTTTTGACGCCGAATTTAGTTAATGAAAGCCGCGTTGCGTTCAATCGAGTCGCCGCTTCGGTCACGCAGGAGGCGAGCGTTCTGAACTCCGAGGTCGGCCTGCCGACGATTTCACCGCGCGCGCGTGACCTGGGATTGAGTTTTATAACGATTACCGGTTTCTCGCCGCTCGGCGATGAAGGCAACAATCCGCAGGACAGCGTGACGAACGTTTACCAGTTCCTGAACAACTCGAGTTACGTGCACGGGAATCATCTGTTCAAGTTCGGCGCGGACCTGCGTTTCTCGCAACAGAATGCTTTTCGCGATGTTGAGTCGCGCGGGCGCTTGCAGTTTTCACCGTTCTTTCAACTCACCGGGAATGCGCTTGGCGATCTACTGCTCGGATTTCCGTTGCTGACGAGTGTCGCGCGCGTCGATAACCCGCAGCAGATTCGCACCGAGAGTTACAACTTCTTCATCAACGACAGCTATCGCGCTACGCAGCGACTGACGCTCAATGCCGGTTTGCGTTACGAGTACAACTCGCCGCCCGTCGATGCTGACGATCGTGCGACCGTCTACGACGTTGCGACACGAAGCCTCGTGCCCGTCGGCACCAACGGCGTGCCGCGCAGCGGTTTCGATCCTGACAAAAACAACTTCGCTCCGCGCGTCGGCTTCGCGTGGTCCGTCGGTGAGAAGACAGTGCTGCGTGGCGGCTATGGCATCTACTACGATCAGTCGCCCCTCGCGCCGGCTGAAGCGCTTTATTTCAACTCACCGTATTTCGACAACAACATTTTCTTCTCCTTGCCCGGGCTGCCGCTCACGCTCGCTGATCCGTTTCCGTCGTTCTTCCCGTTGCCGCTGCCGGATTCCGCGCTCGCCATTCAACGCGATCTGCGCACCGGTTACATGCAGCATTGGAACTTCAACGTCGAACGACAGCTCGGCGAAAAGAGCGTGCTCGAAGTCGCGTACGTCGGCTCGAAAGGTACGAAGCTGTTGACGGCTCGTGACATCAATCAGCCGCAGCCGAGCGTGCTGCCGCCCGGACTGCCTTTCGTGCCGCGACCTGATCCGCGTTTCGACGACATCGACTTGCTCGAGTCGCGCGCGAATTCCATCTATCACGCACTGCAAGCACGCTTTCAGCAACGGCTGACGCGCGGCTTCTCAGCGCTCGCTTCGTACACGTGGTCCAAGTCGATCGACGATGCTTCAAACTTCTTCACCAGCGCGGGCGATCCAAACTTTCCGCAGAACAGTTTCGATCTTGCAGCCGAGCGTGGTCTGTCGAATTTCGACGTTCGGCACCGGTTGTCGCTGAGTTATTCTTACGACCTTCCGTTTAGAAAGCCGGGCGATGGGTTTGTCGCAAATCTCGTGAACGGGTGGCAAACGTTCGGGATTGTCACACTTCAGTCTGGCAGGCCGTTCACCGTCGCATTGCTTTCGGAGATCGATAACAGCGGTACGGGACGATCGATTCTCGGGTTTGGTGCTAACGACCGCCCGAACGTCGTTGGCAATGCGGAGCTCTCAGATCCAACGACGGCGCAGTGGTTCAACACAGCCGCCTTTGCGTTTTCCGCACCGGGAACGTTTGGAAATGCGGGCCGGAATATTCTGGAGGGCCCGAGCTATCAGAACGTGAATATGTCGATCTTGAAGAACACTCACCTCAACGAGCGCGTGAATCTTCAATTTCGGGCCGAGGCCTTCAACCTCTTCAATCACCCGAACTTCAACTTACCCGACAACTTCCTCGGCTCCCCAACCTTCGGTCGCATCACCTCCGCCCGCGACCCGCGCCACATCCAGTTCGGGCTGAAGTTGTTGTTTTAGCCACAAAGGCAAAAAGCCGAGTTCAAAGCTCAGAGTTCAGCCT
>DATNDM010000577.1:0-6203 GCA_035553235.1 Pyrinomonadaceae bacterium
ACAATTGGCGGATGGTTGGGCCATCGCCAGCGATCGACGCGGATCGCTGCTGGCCGCCACCATTCAATAAGATCATTGGGCCAATCTACCTCACGTAACCTGATGGATATGCGACACGCACGCCGGGAGTCGAGGATTTCACTTCAATCTTATGAAATCCTTTGCGCATGTGTGTCGATAGAAAAGTCACTGCGGCTTGTTTCTGGAGTGAAGTATCGAGTTCGCGGATGAAAGGTTGAAAACTGACGGGCGCGCCCGTGCCCTGGAAGAACGCCAAACCTCCAGTCTCCTCTGACAATCGCAACAACGAGCTCTGCGCATTGCTCACCAGCGCCGGGTTCGCCGCCGCCACGATCGTCGGCGCGTAGAAACCGTAAATCGCGACGCCACGTTTCTGCGATTCATTCACCGCACGCTGCAAATCGACACTTTGCGTCGGCGATGAAGAATCAACGCCGCGCGAAATGTCCAAACCGTCCGAAACAAGCAATATCGCACGGCGGCCGAGTGGCTGGCCGTCAAACCGCCTGAGCGCTTCAATAACTTCGACGTAAGGGTTGTAAGGACTCGAACTCGCAAAACCCATCGGTGGACGTAGTGCACTCGCTGACTTCTCGAGATCGGTCGTAAAGCGCTGCTTGACTTGTAAACTCCCCGTCCGCAGATAGCCGACCATCACTCGCGAGCCCTTTGGCAACTGCCTGATGAAGTCCGCCAGGTCCCTGATCTCGTTTCCGACGGAGGGCACGAGGTCTTCCTGGATCAACACGGCGAGCGAGATTGGCGTGTTGGTGCCGATACCACGGACCGAGATGATGGTTTGCGGCTCGCCGTCTTCGTGGATCGACAAATCGATGTTCTGTAGCTCGGTTTCCTCTTTCACCCGGATCGTCACGGGAACGGTCACGGGCTTTCCGGAACCGCGCGCCTCGCCGTTCCCGGCAATACTTTGCGGCTGGCCAAAAGCTGTCGAACAAAACAGAGCAAAGCCCACGATGATGGCTAGCTGCAATACGATCGGCTGGAGTCGTCGGAGCGTCTTCATTGAATTTCCTCTATAGTACGGGCGACATTATACTGATGTTATGAAGGAAGCGCTTGTAACGAGTTCCAAGGGAAAACTTTCCGGCAAAGATGCCACTACGGCACGATTGCTGAAAGTTGCGCCCTGGATCGCCATGGCAGCGACTTCGCTTCCGGCACCGCTGGTATTCCTTGTCCTATTTCTTACCGCGACAGCTACAGATTCGGCTGCTGTATTTCTCTTGCTGGCTGGTCTCTCACTGACCCTGGGATTCGCGCTGGGGGTCGTGATCGCCGCGTTTCTGTTCTTTTATCGCAAACGATGGCTCTCAAAATTACGAGACCGTTTAGCATCGGATGGAATCACGGCGACTGAGGTTGTATGGTTTCGATCTGAATTGACGTCGGCTGAGCGTGCTTCACTGGCGGAAATCGAGCAAAGTAACCCGCTGTTGGCAGATGCGTACACGGAAACGCTGGCCAATCGACTGATGGCGTCGCGGGTTATTGCACGGTCAAAACGGGAAATGCTGCGGGTTGAGCGGCAGATCAACCGGGCGCGGACACTGCATACGCCCGAATCCGCGGCGTTACAGAAGGATTTGGCGGCCGATCATGAGAAGCTTGAGCAGTTGCGGCAGCAGGCGACCGAGCACCTTGCGAAGGCAAAGACGCGGCTACAGATGATCGAAGCGACCGCGCACCGGAGTCTCACCGAGGGCGAAACGGACATCATGATGCAGCGTTTGGGAAATGCGCAGGACCAGTTGCCACTCGTGTTGGAGATTGCACAACTCGAACAACAAGCACTCCGCGAAGCCACCGCCGAACCCAAAGCTTTAACCACGGATTGAACGGATCAAAGCCCCGGATTGATCGGGATTTAAATCCGCGGCTTTGATCCGTTTAATCCGCGGTTACTCAACCTATAAACGCCGGGCGCCAGTCGATCCGCGAATCCTTCGTCAACGAGTCCCCAATTTCCCAGTCCGGCCTCGGGTGAGCGCAGCCCGGTGACACGCGCCAATTCACCCCGCAAAGTCATCCCCGCACCAACCAGGTATGCCCGCGCGATCTCTTTCAATGCCTCTTCCCTTCCCACATCTTCCTTCAGCTCGTCCGGAAAACGCGCCTCCGGAATGGACCAAATATAGGTAAAAGTCGGCTCGTACAGCACTTCCGTCGGGATGATCTTCAACGTCCTCTGAAGCTCCGTCATCGCCTTATCAAACCGCGTCTTCTCTGCGATCCCACTCTCCTGCCGCAAATCGCGCGTACCCATTTCCCACTCGCGTCGCATGACCTTGAGTATCGACTGCGCGTCGGCAGAAAGCGTCTTTTTCTCGAGCTTCCGCGGCACTCCCCACAGCGCATTGAAAAACGGAAGAAGCCGCGGCGCGATGAACGTCGACCGACCACGCAGCACCTTGCCGTAAAAACACTTACCGCGCCGCATCACCTCGTCCTTGATGGTCCACGCCAAACTACTCTCCGGATCCTTGTGACTGTTGCGCGGCATGTGCGCGTCCCGGCGACCACAGACAGCCACGTAAAGCGACGGCCCAGGCCGGCGCGAGTCGGTGAGCGTCTCACAAAAGCCCACGTCTTCAATGAAGCGCTCAGCGGCGTAGACATCCTCGACGCGGTTCTCTGGATCGCGCCGCCACATGCGATCGCGATGGACCTCGATCTCCTCGGGAATCATGCGGCAATTCTATCAAAGTGAACTAACGGTCCAGTCAACCTGAGCGGATCGGTCAGCGTTTGGGCCATCGCCGATTCTCGGGTTAAGTCACCTAAGTTGTTGCCACACAACGCGGTAGGTCGTTTTCGTCTATCTGGCATAAGCCCTGCAAAGGCGGATGCGCCAGTTGTTTGTCTAACACTGGCGAAACTCAGTTCACGGAGACTTAACGACAGTGACATCGACCCCTAAAACAAAACGCTTCCTGGTGCTGGCCTTGCTGGCAAGCCTCACACTGGGACCAAGCCTGCTGGGCGGTAACGTCTTCGCCGTCCACGCGAAAGGCAAGGATTCCCACGGGAGCAATAATGCAACGCCGCAGAAGGTGGCCTCAGACCTCAGCGACATGCTCGGCCGCAAAAACAGCAGCAGCCTCGTCAAAGTGATCCTGCAGCTTAGCGACAAGCCGAGTGGCCAACTCAACGCTCTCTTGTCAGCTAACGGGGTCAAGATCAGAAGACACTTCAGCAACCTCAACTCTTTTGCCCTCGAATTACCCGTCAACGTCGTCGATGCGATCTCTAATTTTCCTGAAGTAGCCTTCATATCAATAGACAGCGATGTAACGAGCATGGGCGGCCACATCGCCCGCACGACTGGCACTGATAACGTCCGCGCGCTGAGCGCTGACGGCGCACTCGACGGCAGCGGTGTCGGAATCGCAATAGTCGACTCCGGCATCTACAGCGAACACACTTCATTCCTTGACACGCAAACCGGTCAATCACGAATCATCGTCAATCAGGATTTCACTGGTGAAGGCCGCACGGACGATCCGTATGGTCACGGCACCCACGTCGCAGCGGCAGCCGCCGGAAACGGAATCGTTTCCAGAGGTCAATACATCGGCATCGCTCCGCGAGCGAAGATAATCAACCTGCGTGTTCTGAATTCCAAAGGCGTCGGCTCGGTCTCAAACCTGCTCGCGGCGTTCAACTGGCTGCTTTCGAATGCTGCTACATACAACGTTCGCGTCGTGAACCTGAGCATCGGCATGCCGGCGGTCAACTCGTACAAGTTTGATCCGCTGTGCGTCGCGGCTCGCAAGCTCGTCGACCGAGGCATCTTCGTGGTTGCCGCAGCCGGTAACAACGGCAAGAACATCGCGGGCCAGAAGATTTACGGACAGATTCACTCACCCGGCAACGAGCCGTCGGTAATGACGGTCGGCGCAGTCGACACGCGCGGTACCGACCAGCGCGGCGACGATACGATCGCGACCTACAGCTCGCGTGGTCCGACGCGCAGTTCGTGGATGGACGTCAACGGCGTCAATCACTACGACAACTTGATCAAACCGGAAATCTCAGCTCCTGGTAACAAGACGATTTTTGCGGAGTCGCCGAATAACTACCTGCTCTCACAGAACCCCTCGTTGGATGCCAGCGTCAGCAACGCTGCGGCTCGCAGGCAGATGATGCTTAGCGGAACGTCGATGGCAACACCGTTGGTTGCGGGAACGGCGGCGCTCATGTTCGAAGCCAATCCGACTCTCACCCCAAACTTGATGAAAGTGCTGTTGATGTATACGGCTCAACAGCTGAGTAACTTCAACACGCTCGAACAGGGCGCAGGCGAACTCAACGTCGATGGCGCGGTTCGTCTCGCGAAGCTCGTGCGCACGACGCTCAACAGCTCGACCACGCTCGGATCATCGATGCTGACTGCCACGGCGCCGGCGCCGCAGACGACCATTACACTCTCGACCGGTGGTGTTTACACGTTCTCGTGGTCGCAGGGCGCGATTGTGGGCCAGACGTTTGCAACCGGCTCGTCGCTCATCAACGAATATCAAAAAGTTTACGCGAAGGGCGTGTTGATTAGTGATGGCGTCCTGATCAGCGATGGTGTTCTGATTAGTGATGGCGTGCTCATCAGCGACGGCGTTCTCATTAGCGATGGCGTGCTGGTCAGTGATGCGGCGATGTTCACGAAAGGCGTGCTCATCAGCGACAACATCATGGTGAGCAACGGCACTACCCTCGGCGCGGGCCAGACGTTCTGTTCAGTTAACCTGCTGGCTGTCGGCGTCCTGATCAGCGACGGCATGTTGATCGGTGACGGGGTCTTGATCAGCGACGGCGTGCTGATTAGCGATGGCGTTCTCATCAGCGACGCAGTTGTCCAGGCATTCAACGCCCTGACGAACGGCGATGCCACGACTTCGATGGCGATTGTGCCCGACGACCAAACAAACTATTTGGGTTATTAGGCTGGGTTACTAACACACTCAGAATTTCGCACACTGAAGGTAACCAATGTTGCAGACGAGCACAGCCCAGACAGTAAACGAACGCGAACTGCCCGCTTTGGAGTCAGTCTCAGTCGAGCGTCTGACGAACAGCGACGCAGTCGAAGTGCTGAACTTCTTAGCGCAGCGCCCGCTTCATACGATCGCGATGATGGGTTTGATCAACGACAACGGTGTCGTCAATCCATTCAATCGCGGCACGTTTTATGGTTGTCGTGACTTAAACGGGCAGCTCGAAGGCGTGGCGCTCGTCGGCCATGCGACGCTGCTGGAAACAGTTTCGGATCGAGCACTCGCAGCGCTCGCGCAAGTCGCGCGTGACTGTCCAAACACGCACATGATCATGGGTGAGAAAGACCGCGTCGCCGATTTCTGGAGTCACTACTCAGAAGCAGGACGCCGGCAGCGTCTGGCCTGTCGCGAGTGGTTGTTTGAGTTGAGCTGGCCCGTCGAAGCGCGCGCAGCAGTTGAAGGACTCAGGCAAGCCACAATCGCGGAACTGGAAGTCGTGATGCCGATTCAGGCGGAGCTTGCTTATGCGGAGAGCGGCGTCAATCCGTTGCAAGTTGATCCACAAGGTTTTCGCGAGCGCTGCTTGCGACGTATCGAGCAAGGAAGAACATGGGTGGTGATTGAAAACAACCTCCTGGTTTTCAAAGCTGACGTCATTTCGAAGACTCCCGAAGTCAACTATCTCGAAGGCATCTGGCTGCGTGAAGATCGTCGCGGTAAGAATCTGGGCACGCGCTTCATGTCAGAGCTGATGCGACGGCTGCTGGAAAATACCAAATCAGTCTGCCTGCTGGTGAACGAAACGAATGAGTGGGCCCAGGGCTTTTATCGTAAATGCGGTTTTAATTTCAGAGCCACTTACGAAACGATTTTCCTTCCAAGGAACGAGCCTGTGCAGAACTAGCAGAACCCTCACCCCCGATTGTTCTGCGGGAGCAAGTTGGCCCACCCATAATTTGTCGACATAAGAACGTCGCACCCCGGCACCATGGGAAATAAACTCTTCGGGCCATTCCTCTGGGTAGTGATTGCATGCGGCCTCCTTGCGTTTGTTTCCTCCGCGCTTTGGGTCGACGTCGCCCAGTTTGATCCACGCTTTGCAATCCTGATCGCCGTCGCTTTACTTCTGACGTCGCGGATCACAATCCCAATTCCACGTTTCAGTTCGCAAAT
>DATNDM010000578.1:0-6181 GCA_035553235.1 Pyrinomonadaceae bacterium
TCACATCGGTGTCTACCTGTTGTTTGAGTTTTTCAACCAGCAGGAAACGAAGGCAACCAAACCCGGGCCGATGGCGTTGACGAAAGAAGAGCGCCTGCCGCCCGAGCCGCGTCTCCAGGCCGCGCCGGGATTTCAGCTCAAGCTCGAGAATGGACAGACAGTAAATCTCGAGAAGGCAGCTCCGCAGACTGAATATCGCGTGCTGCGGAAACAATGGGAAGAAAACCTCAAGACGGGGTTGAAGGACCAGTCGGGCAATGTCGTCGGCATGCCGATCGATGCGGCGATCGACAAAATCGTCGCTGAAGGTTTGCCGTCGAAGGTGAAAGAACCCGACAAGAAACTGTCAGACTTCGCGATCGGTATGCCGACCGCGTCAAGCTCCGGCAGGGAAGCAGAAAAGCGTTTGCAATGAGATCTATTCGATTTTATCTGTGTAGTCTGTGGTTGGTGTTACTGTTTGCGGTGACGTGCGCGTTCGCGCAGATCCCCAAACAGCCAGGTCCGAGTTCGCCCCTGTATGGCGCGCGACCGGAATCCGGAACGTCTTCGAGCGGTTTGCCGAAAGCGCTCAGTGACGTCGGTATCGATCAGAAACTCGATCAGCAGTTGCCACTCGATCTCGTCTTTCACGACGAGAGCGGAAAAGATGTAAAACTGGGCCAGTACTTCGGACAGAAGCCCGTCGTTCTCGCACTCGTCTACTACGATTGCCCGATGCTCTGCACGCAGATTCTCAATGGCATGGTTACGTCGTTTCGCGTCCTGCCGTTTCAGGTCGGCAAAGAGTTTGACGTCGTTACCGTGAGTTTCGATCCGCGCGAAACAAGCGCACTGGCCACCACGAAGAAGAATGTTTACGTCAATTACCTGCCGGAAAAAATGCGTGCCGGAGCGACGAGCGGCTGGCACTTTCTAACAGGCGATCAGGAGAACATCGCGAAACTCGCTGAGGCCGTCGGCTTTCGTTATCACTACGACGAAGCGACGAAACAGTTTGCGCACGCCAGCGGCATCATGGTGGCAACGCCGCACGGCAGATTGTCACGTTACTTCTACGGCGTCGAGTATGCGCCGCGCGATTTGCGTCTCGGCTTGATCGAGTCTTCAGCAAACAAGATCGGATCGCCTGTGGACCAGTTGCTGCTCTACTGTTATCACTACGATCCGGCAACTGGAACGTACGGCGCGGCAGTGATGAAGATTATGCGCATCGCGGGGGTGATTACGGTGCTCGCCATTGTCGCGATGTTGTTTGCGCTCAAAGGACGTAAGCCGCATCTCGCGGAGATGAAGACTGGAGGCGCCGCTCAGTAATGCAACAAGGTTGGATTCCACTGGTGCCCGAGAGTGCTTCGTCCGTTTCATGGAAGGTGGACGCGCTCTTCTTCTACCTTTCAGGTGTCACGCTGTTCTTTACGCTGCTGATCTCGATCGTCCTGATCTTTTTTATCATTCGGTACCGGCGTCGCACGCCTTACGAGATTCCGCGTCCAATCGCAGGTTCGCACAAGCTCGAGACGCTTTGGACCGTGATTCCGTTCCTGATCGCGATGACGATGTTTGGCTGGGGCGCGCGCGTTTATTTCGAACAGTACAAACCACCCGAGAACGGGATAGAGGTTTACGTCGTCGCCAAGCAGTGGATGTGGAAGATTCAGCACGCCACCGGCCAGCGCGAGATCAACGAACTGCACGTGCCCGTGAATCGCAAGGTCAAGTTGATCATGACGACGGAAGACGTGATCCACGACTTCTTCGTGCCGGCGTTTCGCACCAAAGCCGACGTGATTCCCGGTCGCTACACGACGTTGTGGTTCGAAGCGACGAAGACTGGCACGTATCACCTGTTCTGTGCGGAGTATTGCGGCATGAACCACTCCGGTATGACCGGATCTGTGGTCGTCATGGAGCAACGCGAATTTGACGACTGGCTCAGCGGCAACACCGGCAGCACGACGCCTGCCACCGCGGGTCAACAATTGTTTCAGACGCTGGGCTGCGCATCGTGTCACGGCGCGAATGGAGAAGGCGGCCGCGGTCCGAATCTGATTGGCATATTCGGGAAGAACCAGCAGCTTCAGAACGGCCAGACTGTCACAGTTGATGAGGCATACGTTCGCGAATCGATTACCGATCCGCAGGCGAAACTGGTCGCCGGCTTTGGACCGATCATGCCGACGTTCCAGGGACAAGTCAGTGAAGATCAAATTTTGCAGTTGATTGCGTACATCAAGTCGTTGCACGGGACAGGCGAGACGACGCCGACTGTGGCCGCAAGCCCTGCGGCCACTGCACGGCCCGGCGCATCGCCAACGCGGAACATCAGGTAGATCACAAAAGGCACAAAGTGAATCACAAAAAGGCACAAAAGACGTCAAGTGATTTCCAGAAAAAGACGTCAAATGATTTTAGAAAGCTTTTGTGTTTTTGTGCCCGTTTGTAGCTGAAATGAAGTCTTTATGAAACCGATAGAGTCATTCGAAGTACCACTGCCGCCGAAGGTCAACTACATCAACGCCCAATACGGCTTGAAGTCGTGGCTGTTGACCAAGGATCACAAGCGGATAGCTCTGCTTTACCTCGGGTCAATCACTTTCTTCTTCTTCATCGGCGGCATCTACGCACTGATGATTCGCCTCGAGCTGCTGACACCGCAAGGCGATTTCCTGCAGTCGACCACCTACAACAAGGTCTTTACCCAGCACGGCATCATAATGATCTTTTTCTTCCTGATACCGTCGATACCTGCCACGCTGGGCAACTTCCTTGTCCCGATGATGATCGGCGCGAAGGATCTCGCTTTTCCGCGCATCAATCTGTTGAGTTGGTACATTTATATGCTCGGCGGCGTGGTCACGATCTATGCGCTGCTCGCGGGCGGTGTCGATACCGGTTGGACGTTCTACACGCCGTTCAGCACGACCTTTTCAAACTCGTACGTCGTCGCGACTGGTCTCGGCATCTTCATCAACGGTTTCTCTTCAATCCTGACCGGATTGAACTTCATTGTCACGATTCACACGATGCGCGCGCCCGGCATGACGTGGTTTCGCATGCCGCTGTTTCTCTGGTCTCTCTACGCGACCAGCCTGATCATGGTCCTGGGCACGCCCGTGATCGCGATCACGATTCTGCTGCTCGCGTTCGAGCGCCTCGCGCACGTCGGAATTTTCGATCCCGCGCTGGGCGGAGATCCAGTTCTGTTCCAGCACCTGTTCTGGTTTTACTCGCACCCCGCCGTGTACATCATGGTCTTGCCGTCAATGGGCGTGATCAGCGAGTTGATTGCAAACTTCTCGCGCAAGAACATCTTCGGTTACACGTTCGTCGCGTTTTCGAGTATCGCCATCGCCGTGTTTGGCTTTCTGGTTTGGGGACATCACCTGTTCGTCACGAGCCAGTCAGTTTACGCCGGCATGATCTTCTCGTTCCTGAGCTTTGCGGTCGCGATTCCGTCGGCAATCAAGGTGTTCAACTGGACCGCGACGCTTTACAAGTCGTCAATCTCGTACGACACGCCGATGCTTTACGCGCTCGGGTTCATCGGGCTGTTCACGATCGGCGGCATGACGGGATTGTTCCTCGCGTCGCTCGCGGTTGACGTGCACGTGAGCGACACGTATTTCGTCGTCGCACACTTCCACTACATCATGGTCGGCGGCGCGTTGATGGGATACCTCGGCGGACTGCATTACTGGTGGCCCAAGATCAGCGGGCGGATGTATCCCGAAGGCTGGGGCCGGTTCAGCGCGCTCGTGATCTTCGTCGGTTTCAACCTGACGTTCATGCCGCAGTTTGTCGCGGGTTATCTCGGCATGCCGCGCCGTTATCACGCGTATCCGCCTGAGTTTCAGGTATTCAACGTGCTCTCCAGCGCGGGCGCTTCGATTCTCGGATTCGGCATGTTGATACCCGCGATTTATTTTGTCTGGTCGATGCGTTACGGCCGGCACGCTGGAGCGAACCCCTGGCACTTGCCGGGACTCGAGTGGCGCACGCAATCGCCACCGCCCACTGAAAATTTCGAAGTGACGCCCGTTGTGACCTGGGATGCCTATGAATTCGCCCCGCGCGAAGAAACTGAAGTGGTCGGTAAATTCCGGCCGGAGTTAGAGCGTATTTGAGATGAGTAGCCACGCAACGACAGCAGACGAAGCCCAGCACGGGCACCCTGCGCTGCAGCACCATTTCGAGAACATGGAGCAGCAGCGTGAAGCGGGTACGCTCGGCATGTGGGTCTTCCTCGTGACCGAAATCATGTTCTTCGGTGGGATGTTCCTGGCTTACACGCTCTACCGCTCGTTTTATCCAGCGGCTTTCGCGTCTGCCAGTAATCACCTCGACATCACACTCGGCGCTGTCAACACGGGCGTGCTGATTTTCAGTAGCTTCACGATGGCAATGGCCGTCTATTGCACGCAAGTCGGCAAACAGCGTCCGCAGGTCGTCTGTCTGGCATTGACGCTGATTCTCGGCCTGACGTTCCTGGGAATAAAAGCTGTCGAATATAAATCCAAGTGGGATGATCACCTTATTCCGGGACGACTATTTCCCGGCAATCCATACAACCCAACCGTGGCGCAACACGGAGACCCGGATCCGCATAAATTGCATTTACTCGAAGGCGCGACAGTCGAAAAGGTTCAGATGTTCTACTGGATCTACTTCGCGATGACGGGCATGCACGCGTTACACATGATCATCGGCGCGGGGTTGATTACGTATCTGCTGATCTTCTCAATGAAGGGGCGGTTTGATCCGGAGTATCACAGTCCGGTCGAAGTGATCGGGCTTTACTGGCACTTCGTCGACATTGTGTGGATTTTTCTGTTTCCGTTGCTCTACTTGCTGGGGCGACATCTTGAGCATGGATAATCTTGAAAAATCTTGTAAATCCTGTAAGGACTCTGCTTCCCAGGTAAGCTGCTAACAGGACTTTCAAGATTTTTCAGGGTAAACAAGATATGAGCGAGCACATCGTTCCAGTCAGAATTTACGTGACGATCTTCCTCGTACTGCTGGTGGGCACGGCGCTGACCGTGATGGCGGCATACGTTGATTTTCCGTGGCAGTTCAACACCATCGTCGCGATGACGATCGCCGTCACCAAAGCCACGTTTGTCGTGCTCTATTTCATGCACGTACGCTACAGCACCCGGCTAGTCTGGGTTATCATCGGTGCCGCGTTGTTCTGGATGGCAATTCTATTTGCGCTGACGCTCTCTGACTTCTATACGCGCCCGTGGCTTTCAACCCAAACCGGCTGAAACTTTCACTCGCCTGGCTGGAGCGTTGTTTCCCGCACCTCGATCAAGCGCTTACACGAAGGGCAGTTCAAGCGAATGGTCGCGTCTGAAGTTTTGATGGGCGCGCCACAGTACGGGCAAGCGCCGTCTACTACGTTGTGGTGGAAGAGGTCGCGCATCATGAACACCGGCAGCACGAGGCCGGCGATGAGTAGCGGGATGCCGAAGATGAGACCGATGGTCGCTCCCTGACCGAGGGTCAGGCTGATGACGAGGCCGGCAATGAAAAGCACGAGGCCGATGCCGACGCTGAAGGAGAAGCTGTAAGCGCTATCAAACGTGCGGCCTGATTTCGCAGCATCTGGTCGGTTGGCGTCCATCTAAACCTCCTGAATGCGTGGATTGTCTGGGGAGATCGCTTCGAGCCTGGTAACTGACTTTTACTCCCGGAGTGGAGCGTTGTCAAATGAATCCGTGTTATCAGTGTTAATCTGTGGCTTATCTGATATGACTCCATTCGAAACCTTTCTTAAACAACATGACGAGGAATCGTGGTCAGCGACACTGACCACCTTGTTGCGGTCGATTCACGAAGTCGATCGCAACGCCACGCAGATTTGGTTCTCATTCTATCCGCTGTCTTTGTTTCAGGCTCTCGAGCAGTCAGACGATCCGGAGACACTCGAACAACGCCTGCTGATGCAGGGCACGTATTACTTGAAGGATCAGATCGACTCGTCGCACACGTTTCTCTATGGGCATCGTTACTGGCCTGAAGTGAAAAGCGCCGTGCAGAAACATGCGAGCGCATTCTCCGGCGGCGCGCTTACTGATCAAATTCTGACGGTCGCAAAACAAGCCGCCGAAGCCGCGAACGTGGACCAGTCGGTCGTGATCGGAATTACAGCGGTCGCTTTCATGACGATCAGGCA
>DATNDM010000579.1:0-3402 GCA_035553235.1 Pyrinomonadaceae bacterium
AAGGATCGCGTTGATGGTGAAATCACGACGGCGTGTCGCTTCGGTAACGCTCATCGCGGGATCGCCTTCGATCACGAACGCGCGATGACCCCGGCCGGCCTTGCGTTCGCGGCGTGGGATCGAGACATCGAGATGTTTGCCGAGCTTGTAGACGGTGAAGGCTTCGCCGACGACGTTGACTGGTCCAAACTGATCGAGGATCTCGCGCAGGCGCGTAGCGTCGAGGTTATAGACTTCGAGGTCCCAATCTTTCGGTTGCGCGCCCATCAGCGCGTCGCGAACACAGCCACCAACCAGCAAGGCACGACCACCTGCTTGGTGAATGGCCCGCGCCAGTGACAAAACATTGTCGCCACGGATGAACACGGATTTTGTACGGATTAGTCTTCTTCAGGATCAGGAGACTCGACGACGACCTGCACGCCGCGAGTCGACGGCAAGCAACTGATCACCTGCGCGCGATCGATCTTCGTCAGCTCGCTACCCGCTGCATGCCAAAGCTTCACCCAGAAAGTCCGCGTTGGCCCATGCACAGCGAACGTCGAGCCGTCGATCATCACGGGCACGGGTTCCGCAACTGTTCCTGCGCGGAGCGTCTCCAGCAATTCCGGAATGTACGGCTTGAATTGCTCAAACTGGACCAGCACTGCGGAATCATCAATGTCTGCCGGTGGTAACTCAATCGGATCTTCCGACTCGAGCAACAGCCGCGTCTCAGTTTGCTGATTTCGCTTTTTAACTACCGGCATAAAGTTTAGACCGATTCGGGCGCTGCAACCGGGTATGGCTTCAAACGCTTCTGCAAATGCTCCGCGAGATCCGAAACTTTGACTCGCTCCTGTTCCCACGTATCGCGGTCGCGCACCGTTACTGCCTCGTCTTCAAGCGACTGGTGATCGACAGTGATGCAGAACGGAGTTCCGATCTCATCCTGGCGCGCGTAGAGTTTTCCGATACCGCCCGTGTCGTCGTAAACGGCGCGCAGCACGGGTTGCAGCGAGCGCTTGATCGCCTTCGCCATGCCGACGATCTCCGGCTTGTTCTTCGCGAGCGGCAGGATCGCTGCTTTGATCGGAGCGAGTTGCGCACTCAATTTCAGAATCACTCTCGTCTCGCCCTTATCGTTAGTCTTCTCCGAATAGGCGTCCATCAAAACCGCCAGCACGGTCCTGTTGACGCCCGCCGCCGGTTCGATCACGTGCGGATAAAAACGCTGCTTCGTTGGCTCGTCGAAGTACGACAGGTCTTCAGTCGAGTCAGGATTGATGCGCTGCCCTTCTGCGTCGAGTTTGTTCTTCGAGTGGGTGCCTAAATCAAAATCAGTGCGCCAGGCAATTCCCATTAATTCTTCCCACGGCTTTTCACGCTCAGGAAAATACCGGTACATGATATCGACCGTGCGTTTGGAGTAATGGGCCAACTCTTCCTGCGGAACTTCATACAAATGAAGATTCTCACGATTGATACCTAACGCGCCAAACCAATCCAGGTATTGTTCGACCCAGTAGTCCACCAGCTTCGAGTGTTCGGCAGTTGGCGAAACAAAATATTCCATCTCCATCTGCTCGAATTCACGGGTTCGCAAGATGAAGTTTCCGGGCGTCACTTCATTGCGAAAAGACTTACCGACCTGCGCGATGCCGAAAGGCAATTTGCGCCGCATCGTTGTCTGTACATTCAGAAAGTTGATGAAGATGCCTTGAGCAGTTTCGGGTCTCAGGTAAGCCAACGCTGCGGGATCGTCATCCGCGACCGCGCCCAACTTGGTTTGCAGCATCGTGTTGAATGGCCGGGCTTCGGTCCAGTCGCTCGCGCCACACGAAGGACACTTGTTGTCGACGATCTTGTCCGCGCGAAAACGGCCCTTACACTTGCGGCAATCGATCAGCCAATCATTAAACGTCGCCTCGTGACCCGAATACTTCCACACCAGACGGTTGAGAATGATCGACGAGTCGATACCTTCAATGTCGTCGCGGTCATAGACGAGCCAGCGCCACCACGCCTGTTTGACGTTATTGCAGAGCTCGACGCCGAGTGGACCATAGTCCCAGGCGCTGCCGAGGCCGCCGTAAACTTCGGAAGAAGGGAAAACAAAACCTCGCCGCTTGGCGAGAGAAACGATAGTGTCGATGTTTGGTGCAACCACGATTACAGGATTACCAAAATTCCGGTGATTAGTAAAACACTTCAAAAAAAAGCCGCGGATTTAGGCGGATAAACGCGGATCAGAATAAGAAATATTTTTCAGATTTGCGTTCATCCGCGTGAATCCGCGGCTCATTCTGTTTTACTTACTTGGTGTTGAAATGTTGACGTCGATCTTCTGTGTTCCTCCGCCTCCAAATATTCGCCCTCTAAACATGTACAACCCAATCAGTATGACCAGCACAAAAATCACCAGTATCGCGACAACGCCAACGCTGCCGCTGCCGCCACCTTCTTCGGCCATGCAGGCTCCTCCTTATTGTAAACAAGATTGAAGAGGGGGCTAATTTGGAGGGGACTGCGTAACTTTAAACCAGAACCAAATAATTAGCCACAGATTACACAGATGAACACTGCTTAATCCGTGTCATTCCGTGTAAATCTGTGGCCAATAAAACTATCGCTTCTTACGTTTGACCTCGCCCGCTTGCACTGTCGGCGTTGGCTGCGGTGCGGTGGCGCCACTCGGAACAATCCACAGCTCAACACTGTCGTTCTCGCGGAAACCACCGTTAACAACCACGAGTCGCGAAGCGTCAATGCCGCGCTGCGTGACGAGGTAGTCTCGCGCACGACTCATCAACTTCTCGACCTGGCCCACCGGACTCATCCGGCCACCGTAAGCAATCACGTAAGCGCGTGTGCTCGGATCGTTCTGTAACTCCACCGCGAGATTGTCGAGACGCGCTTTCTGATCGTCAAAGGTACAGTTGTTACACTCGTCAAACTCACGCGCAACAATCGCCACCTTTTTAAGCGGCGCGATGATCGACACTGCCTGTGCGTTCTGCACGCACGCGGGATCAGACGATCCATCATCAGCGGTTAGAGTCGCGGTGATGCGTTGTCCGCCCAGTCCGGTTGAATCGACATTCAAGGTCGGCGTGCCGAGTCCACTGATTACGCGCGCACTCGACGGACTTACCACCCACGTGTAGTTCACCGCGGAGTTACCACTGTAAACAACGTCGGCGGTGTAAGTAATGATTTCACCTTCTGTAACCTTATCCGGCCCGGAGATGTTGACCGGGAACGGGCACGGTGACTTCGGCAATGGCGGCAGCGGTCGATAATTCACAACTACGCACTTCACGCGACCTGCCGGCAGTTCTAATTCACGTGTCCAAATCTTACCGTTAGGCAGCCTGACCTCAACCGTGTGCAAACCGGCGTCGACATCGAAAGCGCGAAAAT
>DATNDM010000580.1:0-6444 GCA_035553235.1 Pyrinomonadaceae bacterium
CCTGAGGCGGCGTTAAGAAAAGGGACGATCGTGGTATCAACCCAGTAGTAACTTCCATCTTTCGCGCGGTTCTTTATCTCACCACGCCAGACTTTGCCACTCGCGATCGTGGTCCAAAGATTTCTGATGAAGTCTTTCGGATGATAGGCCGAGTTGATGATGCGGTGGTCCTGGCCGAGTAATTCTTCGCGCGAGTACTTCGAGATCTGGCAGAACTTGTCGTTGACGTAATTGATGATGCCGCGTTGATCGGTGATCGCGACAATCGCCGACTCGTCGAGGGCAAACTTGATGTCGGCTAATTCCTTCTCCGAGCGCTCCAGAGCCTCTTCGGGATTTAGCCCAATCTCAACCGATCCTGCATTGCTGGCCGTCATGGGAACTACTCGCTTTAAGTCACCGGGTCAGAGTTTCCTTGCACATCCTCGAGTTTCTTTAGCCGGTATCTTAGCTGATCCCGAGAAATACCCAATAGTTCGGCCGCACGCGTTTGATTGCCGCCACTGCGCGCGATGGCTTGTCGGACGAACGCGAGTTCCGCTTCGTCAAGCGAGATTCCCTCGGCTGGAAGGACAAACATGGCCGATCCGTCGCCACCATTTGTTACAGCTGACTGACGCGGTAACATCAATAATCCGTCGGGCAAGTACTCTGTAGTGATCTGATCGTTGTCTTCCAGGATGAGAGCACGTTCGATCACGTTACGCAGCTCGCGGACGTTTCCCGGCCAGTGATACTTTCTGAACACATCGCTTGCTTCCGGCGATAATCCAGTGATCTTTCTGTTTCGTTTTAGACGACTGCCGATCGTGTCGATGTAATGCTGCGCCAACAACAACACATCGTCGGCTCTTTCGCGCAGAGGCGGGATGTCGATTTGAATAACTGAGAGACGATAATAGAGGTCGAGCCGGAAACGATTCGATTCGCTTTCTGTTTTGAGATCGCGATTGGAGGCGGCGAGCACGCGGACGTCCATCGGAATGTCTCTCAGCCCACCGACGCGACGAAAGGCTCCTTCTTCCAGCACGCGGAGAAGTTTTGCCTGCAGCGAGAGTTCGAGTTCGCCGATTTCGTCCAGCAGCAGCGTGCCGCCTTCAGCCTGTTCGAACAATCCTTCTTTGCGTGCTTTCGCATCGGTGAAAGCACCTTTTTCGTAACCGAAGAGTTCCGATTCGATGAGGGTCGCGGGCAGTGCCGCACAGTTCACTGCCACAAACGGTCGTTCGGCTCGTTGCGAGCCGTAATGAATCGCTTTTGCGACGAGATCTTTGCCCGTTCCGGATTCACCTTGGAGCAAAACGGATGCGACGTCACTCTCGGCGACCTTTGCTGCAAGGCTCAGCATCTTCTTCATAGCCGGAGACTCGCCGACGATCTGCCGGAAATTGAATTCCCTCTCCCGCTCTTTCCTTACTTGCTCGACTTCACGTCTTAGCTGGCGAGTCTCGATCGCATTGCGAATCGTGACGCGGAGCTCTTCGAGATTAATGGGCTTGCCGATGAAATCATAGGCGCCGCCGCGTAGAGCTGAGATAGTGTTGTCTATATGGACGTTGCCGGTGATCATGATCACGATCGCATCCTGATCTTCGTTCTTGATCTCACGCAGCACGTCGAGACCGGAACCATCAGGCAGATCGATATCGAGCAAAACTGCGGCAGGAAGATGGGAGTGGAAAAGCTTAGTGCCTTCAGCAACGGTCCCCGCTTCGATGGGCGTGAAGCCCCAACTTTGCAGAACTTCCTTCAGCGTCCAGCGGATGGCCTGGTCGTCATCAACAACTAAGATTTCCTGAGTCGAGTTTCTGGGGGACATGTTCACGCTCAATTTTGAGGGGGTTCGGGTCGGCCTCATTATACATACACATTGATTTCTCTGTGCAACCTCTGTGTTCTCTGTGTCTCTGTGGTGTGTTTTTGCTCGGAACTCATCAACCACAGAGACACAGAGAACACAGAGGTTGCACAGAGAAGAGGGCCTTAGTGAGTTTTTGTGCAAAGCCTGTTTCCGCGAAGATTCAGCGTGGTTTCACTCAACGACTGCGGAGGTTTTCGCAGCTACAAACCGACGCGGATCGCAATGTAATGTCGCGTTTGGGGAATTTCTGTCTGAATTTGTCGGAACGTTTCTTGCGATACGGGAGTGCACGAAGTGAGGAATTCTATGTTCATTCACGAGATGTCCAGAGCTGAGTGTAACGATGCCTTGTCGCAAGCGAAGTATGGCCGGTTGGGCTGTGCGCAAGAGAACCAACCATATGTGTTACCGCTCAACTTTACTTTCGACGGCGATAGCTATCTCTATTGCTTTACGACTCTCGGACAAAAAGTGGAGTGGATGCGTTCAAACCCATTGGTCTGCTTCGAAGTTGATGAAGTTGAAAGTCATAACGACTGGTCGAGCGTTATTGTTCTCGGCAGCTACGAAGAACTTCCTGACAAGCCGGAGTTTGAAACTGCTCGCATCCGGTTACAAGAGTTTCTGCAGAAGCGCGTGATGTGGTGGGAGCCTGCGTACATTTCACAGGCACACAGGGATACACCTCATTCCCTGACACCTATTTTCTTTCGCATCAGAATCAAAAGCATCACGGGGCATCGCGCAAGCGCGGACGAGCATGAAAGCGCGACGGCAACGCCGGCCGTACAGCTACGGCGAACCGCGACTCACCATAATAATGAGTGGAAACGGATTCTGAACGCAGCGCTCGTCTACTTCCTGATTGTCTTTGGCATCGGTTCCGTGCTGGGTCCGATTCGAATCCTGCTGGTAGTCCCGCGTTTGGGTGAGCGAATGGCGGAGCTGTTGGAGGCGCCTTTGATGCTGCTCGCAATCATCCTTGCCGCGAATTGGATCGTGCGCAGATTTCAGCTTCCGCTCCGATTGATTTACCGGCTCGGCGCAGGTGTGATCGCATTTATTCTCGGCCTTCTTTTTGAATTCGGTCTTGTCTTGACACTCAGAGGGAGCACACTGCGGGAATATTTTGAGTCGCGAGACTCAATTGCCGCGAGCGTTTATTACTTGACGCTCGTGCTATTCGCTTTAATGCCGCTGCTGGTCAGACGAGGAAGCGGTGCGGATCGCCATCCGGAAGGCGGCCTTTAAGGAATTGCGAGGTTTCTCTGTGCAACCAGCTTTGCCTCAAAAGTCAGGATGGTGCTTGGATCGGGTCAGTACAGGGAGCGGTAGCGACCTGGTCAACCATAGGAATCAAAAATCATTAGAAATATCGCACACTGATCACTGACCAGGTCGCTACCGCTCCCTGTACTGACCCGATCCAACAATGATTTCTCACTTTTGAGGCAAAGCTTGTGCAACCTCTGTGTCCTCTGTGTCTCTGTGGTGGATCAATTCCGAGCAAAACACACCACAAGGACACAGAGAACACAGAGGTTGCACAGAGGAGAGGGCCTTCCTGACTGTTATCACGTGTGCTTCGGTCGCAGGATGGACCACGCCAGATACACGCCGAGCAACAGGGCAAAAACAAACCCGAAGGCAAACACAATCCAGCCCCAGCGTTCCCAACCAGGAGGTCTGTAAACGGATACCAGTACTGCCAGGCCGTTTATGAATGCGGCAGCAATCACGCCGAGCACGATTCTATTGGCTATTCTCTCGAACCGATCGATAACCGGATCAAAGCCCTCGGGACGCACGCCGATTTGCAGATTTCCATCTTCAGCCGCGCTCGCGATCCGGCGTAGATGTTGAGGCATCTCCACTGCAAATTTCGCTAACTCTAAACTCGAACGCCCAAAGCTGCGGACCCATCTGAATGGAGAATACTGGCGCAGCACGAGGCGTTCAGTGTAAGGCGTAAGCACCTTGGGCAGGTTGAAATCAGGATCGAGAGTAACTCCAAGTCCCTCAATCATGATCACGGTTTTGAGCAACAGGGCCAGGTTAGACGGCAGGTGCATGCGATGCCGCCGCATGATCGAATAAACGTCATTCAGTAGTGCGGTGACCTTCAAGTCGCCCAGTGGCAATCCCCAATAGGTCGACAGTAGTCCGTCGAGGTCACGACGCACCGACGCGCGATCAATTCGTTTGCGAGTAACGCCGAGATCGAGAAACACGTCGACAAGACGATCTGCATCCTGATGGTTGATGCCGATTAATAACTCCGCGAGCAATTCCTGAGTCTGTTCATCGATCACGCCCACCATGCCGAAGTCGATCAAGCCGATCGTGCCATTCGGTTCGATGAAGAAATTGCCCGGGTGCGGATCAGCATGAAAAAAGCCGTCTTCGCAAACCATTTTGAGTACGACATTGGTTGCGTAATCAGCCAGCCAGCGACGATCCGTGCCCTGCTCGTCGAGCGCCTTCAGATCGTTGATCTTGACGCCGCGGATTCTCTCGAGGGTGAGCACGCGCGCGGTTGTCGCCTCCCAAAACACACGCGCTACATGAATATGTGGATCGTTAGCGAAGTTAATGGCGAACCGCTCCGCGTTATGGGCCTCTCGAATGTAATCGAGTTCTCGCCGTAATGTTTGAGAGAATTCTTCAACGAGTCCTGTCAAATCGTAGTGGTCCGCGGAACTCCAGTGCCGGCCGGCCGTAGCTGCGAGTTCCTTCAGGATTTCAAGATCTTCATTTACCTGTTCGACCACTCCGGGCCTGCGAATTTTGACAACTACTTCCGTCCCGTCCACAAGAGTGGCCGCATGCGCCTGGCCAATAGATGCCGCGGCCAGCGGCACGCGATCGAAATGCGCAAAGAGATCTTGTATTGACTGGCCCAACTCCGTTTTCAAAACTTCTTGAATTTCTTCGAAAGGAACGGGTGCGGCTGAGTCCTGAAGCTTTGTCAGTTCTGCCAGGTATTCGGGAGGCAGCAGATCTGCACGCGTGGAAAGAATCTGGCCCAGTTTGATGAAGGTAGTTCCGAGTTCCTCAAGAGCCAGTCGTAAATGCAGCGGTCGCGCGTTCGGCACCGCTGAAGTTGCGCCGCCAGATCGCTGTTCGTTGTTTCTTAAGAAACCCCAGCCATGCGAGAGCAAGACGCGCGCTATTTGCCGCGAGCGGTCCAGGTGAAAATTTTTTCGCAAGTCGATGAGATGCATGATCCAGCTTCGCCTCAAACGTCGGGATGGCGCTTGGATCGGGTCAGTACAGCGAGCGGTAGCGACCTGGTCCAACCATAGGAATCAATAGAAACATCGCATGCTGATCACTAACCAGGTCGCTACCGCTCGCTGTACTGACCCGATCCAACAATGATTTCTGACTGAGGCAAGCTGTATGAACCATACTGGAGTGGCAACCTGATCATGAGCGACTCGCTGGAATGCACCGGCTGACGACGCTTGCACGATGCGGCGTGCAAGTCATTGCTGACTAAGCGCCATCAGCTCGGTGCACTCCGTAGAGTCGCCCAATTTCAACCAACCGAAACGCAGTTACGCAGTGGCTTTCGCGGCTTTTGGCTCAGTCGCTGCGTTGATTTCGAGCTTGCGAATTGACGGTTCCACTTTTGGCGCCGGAATTGATATTTCGAGTACGCCGTTGGTGAATGTCGCCGCCGCATTCTCGGTCTTGGCGCCTTCGGGCAGAGGAATCTGACGATAAAAGCTTCCGTAGTTTCGCTCGCTGCGATAGAAGCCTTCGCGCTTCTCCTCTTTCTCTTCTTTGCGCTCGCCTGAGATGGCCAGGAAGTCTTCCGTGACCTCAACCTTCACATCGTCTTTTGTGAGACCAGGAAGATCGGCGCGCACCATGAATTGGCCGTTGTTTTGCAGCACCTCGATCTGAGGTACCCATTCGGCTTTGTCAAACTCTGTGCGGAACGGCGGAAACTCCGTGCTGAAGAAATTCGGGAAGCTAAATCCGCCGAAATCTTCAAACAACCGTTCCATGTTCTGAGTGAAGCGACGCATCATCTGAAATGGATTCCCCATTTCAGGAGTCTTTAGCGCCACCTCCATCTTTCCTTTGTTGATGTCTTCTTTCATTGCTTTTTCCTTTCACATTTGAATGCGGATCTGGATTTTTGAAATCGGGTGGATCGAAGATGATCCCTTACCCGCTTCACGCCTGGGGCGTGGCTAATTGAGCCGACCACGGCTCGTCGCTAGATCCCGCACTTCTTGGTTCCCATTACGAACCTCTTACAACCTCACTTCAACAGAGCAATGAACATGCCGCGCGGCAAAGCCCATTGTTGTTGATTGCTTCTGCAAGTTCATGCGGAAAGTTCCGCAATAACTGCGTGGGAACTCACGATCGGCATCGACAAAGACTTTTAGGTGTCCGTTTGCGATTGGCTTAATCGGGCTTTGCACAAAAAGTGCCGAATTATTGATTTCTCTGCGCCACCTCTGCGTTCTCTGCGTCTCTGCGGTTAACTAATTCAGCAATAACTCACCGCAGAGACGCAGAGAACGCTGAGGTGGCGCAGAGAAAAGCAATGTCACCGACTTTTT
>DATNDM010000581.1:0-5401 GCA_035553235.1 Pyrinomonadaceae bacterium
TAATCGCGTCGATCAATGCGCCGAATATCGCTCGGTTGAACGAGACTCGTATCGATGGGTCTGTGCTTGGGTTCACTCTGCTCATCACGGTTCTTATCGGGCTGCTGTTCGGATTGGCGCCGGCGTGGTGGACTTCGCATCTGGATCTCACCGAAAAGCTAAAAATGAGCGGCCGAATCGGCGTTAGTAAGTTAACGCAACGCCTGCGCGGTTCCCTGGTCGTAGCGGAGGTTGCCATGGCTGCGGTGCTGCTCGTAGGCGCCGGATTGCTGGTGCGTAGTCTGCTACGTTCGCAAGCGCTGCCTTTAGGCTTTGCACCGGAGAACGTGATTACGATGCAAGTCAGTCTGCCGGGATCGAAGTATGGTGAACGTATGCAGCGCGTAAACTTCTTCGACGAATTGTTGGAACGGCTCCGTAACGTGCCCGGTGTCATTGACGCGGCGGCAACAGAACGGCCTCCAGGCGCGGGTGGTAACTGGACCGTCGAAATCACAGTGGAGGGTGGCGAAGCTGTAACCGATAAGACTCGATCGTCTGCGGATGCACATGTCGCGACGCCGCATTACTTCCGTGCGATGAATATTCCGCTCGTGCAAGGACAGGAATTCAGCGCGCGGTATCGTGACGACAGACCGCTCGAGTTAATAGTCAGCGAAAGCTTCGCGCGCCGCTTCTGGCCCAACGAAGATCCGATAGGTAAACGTTTTCGTCCAGGAACAAATAATCCATTCGGCACAGTGATCGGGATTGTCGGCGACGTGCGCACGATCGATCGTCGGGAAGAGCAGTTGCCGGCGTTTTACTTTCCTTACAGCTACATCGCTATGCCGGGCCCCGTGGTAGTGGTGCGCACCACTGGTCAACCGGAGTCCTTTGCAACAGCGCTACGCACGCAAGTGCGTCAAATAGATGCCGAGCAACCGATCTATAACATTCGCACGATGAAGGAATTCGTCGCCAGTGCGACGTCGCAGCAGCGTCTGCAAGCGTCGCTGTCGAGTATTTTCAGTGTCGTTGCTTTGCTGCTCGTCGCGGTCGGAATCTATGGACTGGTCGCGTACGGGGTTAGGCAGCGCCGTCGCGAGATTGGTGTGAGGATGGCTTTGGGAGCTGGTGCCGGTGAAATTCTGAAGCTCGTCATCGTACAGGGAATGCGAAACGTGTTGCTTGGCCTGACACTCGGGCTGGCTGGATCCTTCGCGTTAACGCGTTGGCTTGGCAGTTCGGTTTTTGGACTCAGCGGCAGCGATCCGCTCACGTTCGTGATAGTCACCATGCTTGTTTTCGGAGTCGCATTCGTGGCGTGCTACATCCCCGCCCTGCGTGCAACGAAGGTTAGTCCTTCAACAGCGTTACGAAGTGAGTAAAGATCGGCTAAGATTCCGTAGTGTCTTAGTTTGAGCTTCTTCTCTGTGCAACCTCTGTGTTCTCTGTGTCTCCGTGGTGAGTATTTGTCAAGAATTACTCAACCACGGAGGCACAGAGAACACAAAGGTTGCACAGAGAAATCTAAACCAAGACACCACCTAAGATTCGCTTTTGTTGCCGGTGCGTCCCGTTTCTGGTTAAGATTCGCGTGGACGTTTCTCAAACCTTTCCGTTCAAGGAGCTAAAGTTCAATGACGTATGTGGTGGCCGAGCCGTGTGTGAATTGTCGTTACACTGATTGCGCGCTTGTTTGTCCGGTTGAGGCCTTTCATCTTGACGATGACATGCTCGTGATCAACCCGGAGACGTGTATCGATTGCGACGCATGTGTTCCGGAGTGCCCGGTCGAAGCAGTGTTCTCAGAAGCAAACGTGCCCCCGGACTGGGCGAGCTTCACGCCACTCAACGCTGAGCGCGCCTTGAGCGGGCTGCCGACCATCAGCGCCAGACTTGATCCGCTCTGCGAATAGGCGCTGTGTATGAGAGACCGCACACGATGGCTTCTGGGCGGATTCGCGCTGGGCGCGGGAGCCATCGGCGCCGTCAATGCCTACTGGAAAAGAAAGAACGTGCAAGGGGGAAGGAAAGACGGCGACGTTTGGGCCAGACCGGGAATGCCGGTGACGTTCAGGGCTGAGTTAATGCCCGGACGCGAGCGCGACGAGCGCACATTCGTAGTAAAGGAATTACTCCCAAGCGGGCGCGTGTCGCTACATACTGTAGACGGCGAGCACGCGGAGAAGGAATTCGAGCCTGTTCAATTCGATAGGCCGGTGCGGTGAATCCTCACCACTCGTAAACCCTGCCCGGTTCCATCACCTTCAAAGTCGGAACATTCAACGCGTTGAGCTGGTCGATTATTTCCTGGCGGTATGCCGGCTTGAGGTGCACGGCCATGATGTCCATGCCGTTGTGAGTTAACTTCTTCAATTCCTGGCCCAACGACGCCGGCGTGAAGTGACGAGAAACGTGGGCCAGCTTCGACAATCGGTTCGGAAACGACGTCTCGATCAGTAACGCGTCGAGTCCGGTCATCGCATTCACTATCTTCCAGAACTCCTCAGTCTCCGCAGTGTCTGAACTAAAAGCCACACTCTTTTGTCCATCCGACAAAACGAGCCCCACTGTCGGCACGATGTGATTTACCGGCACGGCCACGACGTTCAGATGGGCCACTCGAAACGGTTCGCCGATCGGAATGGGAATGTATTCCATCACTGGACCATAATCGTTTTTCAAGTCCGAGAAGCGCGGGTACAGGTTCCAGTTGAAGATGTCGCGCTCGAGCAGGCCGATGACTTCCTCCGTCGCGTAAATGCGAATCGGCTCTTTCAAACTCGGATAAAGATCGTCAATGAAAATCGGAAGACTGGCGACGTGGTCCATGTGAGGATGCGTCACGATTATGTCTCTGACTTTGGACCGCTGCTCGCTGTTCAGAGCGATGGCGATACTGCCGGCGTCAACCGCCACGCAGTCGTCGATGACAAAACATGTCAAGCGTTGCTCAAGGGTCGCCACTCCCTGAGCGTCGAAGGTGCTGGGTAGAAGTTGGACTCTCACGAGCTTCCAGCTCTGATGAAATGACTACGCAACCAAGCCAAGTATATGCCAGAAAGCAGACGGTCAGCGAGCATTAATGCGGGAGGAGTGCACGCTAGCGTCCGCGAAGTTCATTGATAAGGCCCTGCAGCGCATGCAGGTAGGCTGTTTCCTCCGACAGTACGTCGTGGTCGGCGGAGTATACGCCACGCGCGACGCGATTGCGATGGAACGCGAGTTCGCTCGCCAGTTGATTGAAACGCCGGCGCGCCCGCCACCCTTTAATGCCGCTGCGCGAGAACGCGTTGTATGACGAACCCATTCTGCCCAGGATCGAACCGAGTTCTTTGTACTCTTCCTGTGTTAGAAAACCACGCTGGAGATCAATCACGAGATACTCGCGCACGACCTGTCCTTCACGTCGCAACGCGAATGCGATCACGACGAGCATGATGAGAAAAGCCGGAATCATCACGAGCAGGTACGTGAGTACAAAAACAGCGCCGCCGCCAAACACCGCCGAGCCGTTCCAAATGCTGTGCGTGAAAATTGCCATCAGCAGACCGAGGATCGGAGTCACGATCTTGACGACGAGGTTGTTTGATTGTCGCGACAATCCGAGGCCGATGCCCGTCAAACTCGTAAAGAGCGGATGAGAGAACGGCGCAAAGAAGCCGCGAATGATTAGAGTAGCTGTTAACGAGCCTCCGCCACCGAGTGCAGCGCGACCGTAGTAAAGAATGTTTTCCGTCATCGCGAAGCCCAGCGCGGCCAGTGAGGCGTACACGATGCCATCGACCACGCCGTCAAACTCGTCTTTCTTCACGAAGAAGAAGACGAAGAGGATGAATGCTTTGCTGGTCTCTTCAACAATCGGCGCAGAGATAACGGCGCCGAACGCTTCACCCGCTTTCGCGCCCGCCATGTATGAAACAGCGGTCGCACTTCCGGTGTTGAAGAGAAATGCGATGAAGGGCGCAAAAACCGCTCCCCAGAAGAAAGCCGTCGCCAGCATCCAGAGTGGTTCGGCTTCGTAACGATCGATCCACAACACGAGGGCGACGTAGATCGGGACCGGGATTGTCGCGGTAATCAAGCCAAGCAACAGCGCGATGGGTCCGGTCTCGATACCGATCAGCAGCAGGACCAGCAATCCGAGAAACAATGCGATCAGCCCCGCAAAGACTGCGAGTACGAGACGGATCGCGCTGATTCGTGGGGTTGCGCGTATGACGATCGTTGGTGGTGGGGTGCTCATGTGAGCGGCAGTATATCAGCGTTGGGTGTTTTGCGGCTTAACGGGCACAGGTTTGCGCGCGTCCGCCGTCGATCGAATAAGTTGCACCCGTGATCCACGAAGCGGCGTCGGATGCCAGATATAAAACAAGTGATGCAATCTCTTCTGGCCGGCCTGTGCGGCCGAGCGGATGCGTGCTCTTCGAGTGTTCGAGAAACGCGTCGTAAGCTTCTTCACTCATACCGCCGCGTTTGTGAATCTCCGTCACCACGACACCGGGATTAACAGCATTCACGCGCACGCCTTTCGCCGCCAGTTCCAGCGAAGCGCAACGTGTTAACTGGTCCAACGCTGCTTTCGAAACGCAGTAGGCGAGCACGCCCGGAAACGCGCGCAGGCCCGTGACACTGGAAACGTTGACGACGTTGCCGCGACGGTCGATGAGGCTGGGCGCCGCCTTTTGCATCAAGACAAAGGCAGCGCGAACGTTGATGTTCATCATGTCGTCCCAGGCTGTCAGAGAAGTATTCTCAATCGTGCCGCTGCTGATGTGGCCGGCCGAGTTGACGAGTACGTCGATGCCGCCGAAGACATTGATTGCCTGTTGGACGGCGCGCTCGGCTTCGTCTTCGCGCGCGACGTCGGCTTGGATTGTTAATGATTCCGAACCGATTTCGCGGATTTTTTGTTCAACGTCGCTGAGCGCGTCTTTCTTACGGCCGACGCAAACGACGTTTGCTCCAGCCTGCGCGAAAGCGATTGCGCACGCGCGGCCGATTCCGGACGTCGCGCCAGTAACGAAAGCTACTTTTCCGGTGAATTGTTTCTCGTTCATGATTGTTTGTCCTTACAAAGCAACGTTCAGATGGGATGGTGACCTAATCTGAACTGCTTCTCTGTGCAACCTCTGTGTTCTCTGTGTCTCCGTCGTTGTGTTGGCCGGAAATCACCACCGAGACACAGAGAACACAGAGGTTGCACAGAGAAAACTCTCAAACCAGGGCACTACCGTACATATATTGACAGGGCAATCCCAAAAAGCCGACTATTATTACCCTGACAGCGTTGTGAGGTCATCCCCCCAGACTGTACGGCGACACCTTTCGCATCGAGGATAGTAGTTGGGAAACAACTCGGCGGATCAGTTCTTCCCTAGAAACCCGCGACCTTCGCGTGCTCCTGCTGACTTGC
>DATNDM010000582.1:0-5813 GCA_035553235.1 Pyrinomonadaceae bacterium
GTTTTCGCGCCCGGAGGTATCGGGTCTTGACCGTCACTGGAGGGATCTGCAGCACGTCGGCCGTTTCGTTCACACTCAAGCCTTCGATCTCGCGCAGCACGAATGTCGTGCGAAACGCCTCGGGCAGCATGGCGATCGCTCGTTCCAGGAGTTGTGCCAGTTGCTTGCGCATCAGCGCAGTTTCTGGAGTGTCACGACGCTCTCGGAGATCCATCAACTTTTCTCGATACTCATCCAGGACCAAAACCGAATTTGCATTCAGTGCGGCAACTCGGCGCTGTGACGATCGTTTTCTGGCTAGCGCCTCGTTGATCGCAATTCGCGTCAGCCACGTGGAAAGAGAGGACAGACCGTTGAATGTCGAGATTGCGGCGAAGGCGCGGACATAAGTCTCCTGAACGACATCCTCAGCATCAGAACGGTTCCTGACGATGCTCCAGGCCACTCGAAACAGTCGTTGGTTGTTGCGCTGCGTCACCAAGCGAACTGCCCGAGGATCTCGATCGACTATCCAGCTCGCAAGCTGCAAATCCGTAAGGTGTTCGTAGCTCAGGAGGGCTTGCGCAGTCACTTTTTACCTCTCAAAGCATTAGATGATGGACCACGCAAAAAGGTTCCCGAGTTGCGATCTCGCGGCCGAAAGGTTTATGTCTGAACGTGCAGTCACTGCATGAACCAGCCGTGACTGACGACCAGCGACTGACCCGTGAGGGCGTTCGATTTGAACGAGGCAAAGAACAGCGCAACCGCAGCAACGTCTTCGACCGTCGTGAATTCGCCATCTACGGTCTCTTTCAGCATGACGTTCTTGATCACGTCCGCTTCCGAAATGCCCAGTTCCTTCGCTTGTTCAGGGATTTGTTTGTCGACGAGCGGTGTGCGCACAAAGCCCGGACAGATGACGTTCGCCCGGACATCGTGTTTGGCGCCTTCTTTTGCCACGACTTTTGCCAGGCCAATCAGTCCATGCTTGGCGGTCACGTATGGCCCCTTCAAGACCGAGGCCTCCTTCGAGTGGACAGATCCCGTGTAGATGATGCTGCCACCCCGACCCTGCTTGTACATTTGCCGAAGGGCGGCTCGGGTCGTCAGGAACGCACCGTCAAGGTGGATGGCAAGAAGTTTCTTCCATTTTGAAAACTCGAACTGATCGAGGGGCGCGACTGTTTGGATTCCCGCATTGCTGATCAAAATGTCGATACCACCAAACGCCGCGAAGGCCTGCGCCATTCCGGACTCGACTGCAGCCTCGCTGGACACGTCCACTGCAACCCCGACAGCCTGGCCGTTCGCGCTCTGGATCTCGCGGGCAGTCTGATCGGCGCCTTCGGGATTGAGATCCGCGATTACTATTTTGGCGCCTTCCCGGGCAAACGTCAGTGCGATTTCCCTGCCGATTCCGCTTGCTGCACCGGTAATGACGGCGATCTTGTCCTTGAGAAGCATCAAACTCTCCCTATGCGTGTGGACTAGCCGAGATAGTCGTGGACGACTTTGCCTAAATCCAACGTGAGATCTGACAGGATGTGAACTGCCGAAACGATCTCCAGAACTGGCAATTCCGCGACCGGGGCGAGGGCGTGCGGTTGCAGGAATAGCGCGGCCGGTGCGGACCATGCGCCTTTCAGGTTGATGTCGGTAAGATGGTATTCGACCAGTTCGCAGATACGGGGCGTTCCATCCACGTGCGGAATGATCTTGAGCAGGAAGTTTGGCGCCTCCAGCGAAGCTTGAACCGCTTTGATATCTGCCTGACGATGCTTGTAACCCATGCTTCCGGTCGCGACGCGTACCGGACCGTAGTCGAGTGTGCCGACCAGCGTGTCGATCTTTGCATGCAGGCTGGGACTCGCCAGTTTTTTCGGAAATCCCCAAAGTTCGCGTCCGCCGGCAATCGGGGGATGATCATTCAGGAACATGCAGTGCGTGTATCCGCCCCTGCGACCTCTGAACGATACTGGGACAACCTGACCACTTTCGGTGTAGTCGCCGAAACCGGTGGAATCCGGCATTCGAATGAACTCAAACTTGACGAGCGGCTCATCGATCTCGAGCGGTTCGGGCACGACAGATCTGAGCCTCTGACGGTCGGTTCGGTAAGTAATCACCATGAATTCTCGGTTGACGAACCGATATGGACCCGGCGGATAAGCTGGATTGGTTAGGGGCATCGCAAAGGCCCGTTCGCGCACGTCTCGTTCGTTCATATCCGGTTCCTGCTGGTTGTCCGGTTCATGTATCGTGATCTGCGAAGTCATAGGTTGCGAAACCGTCGACGTTTGTCGGGCGTGCCAGCGCTTCAGGGTGCTGCAACGCGCGCACCGTGTCGTGATAACCGGCCCGCCAATGGTCGCTCATGCTCGCCCGGGAGAATTCATAGTCTTTCGAATTTCCCTCGTAGGCGCTGGTGTGATAGATGAGATGAACGACGCTGTAGACCTTCCGGTCGGCGAACGATTTCAGAAATCCACAAGCGTCGCTTGTACCGTCGAGCCGTTCGGGTGCTTCCTCGATCAGTCGCGCGACAGCGTGTCGGACGCGTTGCATCTCCCTGAACTGGTCGATGTTCTCTCTGGTTCGGCTCGAGTAAGTAATTTCCTTTTGGCGTGTCGCCACTTCCATGATGTTTCGAGGTGATTTTCCGCGCGCATTCCAAAGATCAACCTCGAACGTGAGTGTGTCCTGTCGCACGCCGTGCTGAAGCACCCACTGGAGCGGCGTGTTGGACACGAGGCCGCCATCCCAGTAGTGCTCACCGTCAATCTCGATCATTGGAAATCCGGGAGGAAGCGCCGCACTGGCCATAATGTGTTCAGGAACTATTTTGTGCTTCGTCGAATCGAAATAGACGAAGTTTCCCGTTTCCACGTTTACGGCGCCCGCGCTGAATCGCATCGTCCCGTTGTTGATTCGATCGAAATCGACCAAGCGCTCGAGCGTGCGCAGAAGCGGTTTCGATTCGTAGTAACTCGTCGCATCGAGGCTGCCGGACGGCGACAGCAACGGAGGGAGCAGCCGAGGCTTGAACAAGCCGGCTACGCCTGTTGTAAGTGCTGCTGCAGCACTTATCTGATTGACGAACTTTCGCTGTTCACGGTCTGGATGAGAAGGCAAGCAGATCGTACTGAACAGTTTGGAATATGGTTCGGATGTCGCCGAATTCCAGAATTCTCGGAGCCGGCCCACGCGTGTCTCAGGCGGATTACCTGCGATGATTGCTGCGTTGATAGCACCAATGGAGATCCCCGCGACCCAGTCGGGATGAAGATCGGCGTCGGCAAGGCCCTGATAGACGCCCACCTGATAAGCGCCGAGCGCGCCGCCGCCCTGCAGTGTGAGCGCAATGCATTCAAAGGGCGGACGTCTAACTGCGCGTGTCATCTACCGCAGCACCGAAGCCGGACATTGGGATCACGTCGACCGTGGAACGAGATATTGTTACGACTTTCCTGAATTGCACGGATCCGCACCAATTTGCCGCATCAATTGTCCGCTCGATGACATTGAATCGGCAGCCACGCCCCCGTGTGCAAAGATACTCGGCAATGTTGAGGCTGGGGTGTTCGCTGAAAAATGAGATTGCCACTACTCTGAACGCAACGCTGAAATGTTGTTTGAACGAGATATGTTGAACTCGTGGCTGATGAGCATCTCGCGGATATCTGCGTGCATGCGATCATCACGGATCCTCGGCAGAATTTCGCGTACTTTCCGCACGACGTATTCCTGGCCTTGATTGATGAATGCGACGCGCTCCAGAAGGTCAGATACCGCCAGGCTCTCCTCGTAGGAGATTTCGGTGCGTCCGGAAGGGGCGCCACCAAGATGAGTGATCCACTTGAGAAGCATCGCGCACCATCGTGCTCCATCACGATGCACATCGCCCATCAACGCTGTCAGGGAAGCGAAAGACGATGCCGACGCGGTTCTAGCGGCAATACGCGCGTCGGCCCGCTCCACCTCAAGCACCTCCTTGAGAAACGCCAATAGCTCGCCAGTCGACGCATAGCCCGCATATGTGTCCGACGCCTCGCGCGCGTAACATACCGGCGAAGTCACTTCTACTTCCGTCGGGACCACCTCGGTGCCCGCCGCGTCTGGTAAGGGCTGAACTCCGTTGGTGATTGATTGCGCGGACATAGTCAGGTTCCTTTTTTGGTCCGTCGCTGACGGGCGGCCAGATATCTGACAAGGGCAACGGCGTTGTTGTGTTCGGTGTCCCGAGCAGAATAGAGAAGCGTGAGTCTCGAGCGGCTGGCCTGTGCCAACAATTCGGCAATGACCCTTCGGTTGGCGTGGAGCTCTTTGCGATATCGCTGCAAGAAGCCGGTCCACCGTTCGGGCCTGTGATCGAACCAACGGCGAAGTGAAGCGGACGGCGCAATCGCCTTCAGCCAGAGATCAACATGCGCGGTGTCCTTGCTCATGCCGCGTGGCCACAGGCCGTCAATAAGGACACGCAGCCCGTCACTTCGCTTAGGCGGCGCATAAACTCGCTTGATCCAAATCTCGATGTGGCGATGTTGTTTTCCGCGCGGTGCGAGTTTGACCGCGACCTTATTGGATGAGTTGATCGCCTTATCGATCATGCCGGCACCAGTACTCGAGCGAGAAGGGGGTGACGTTCCGTGAGGTCGGCCAGCGTATAATCGTCCAGCACGGCCAGATAAGCCTTCAAGGCCTTGGAGAGGACACCTTTCAGCCGGCAAGGGCGCGTGATGACGCAGGCGTTTGTTTTGGGATCAAAACACTCCACCATGGTGAAGTCCTCCTCGGTGATCCGTACGACTTCACCGAGACAGATGTCAGCAGGCTTGCGCGCGAGGCGCAGTCCGCCCTTGCGCCCGCGCACAGTCTCCAGAATGCCGTGCTTGCCGAGCTCGTACGCCACCTTCATGAGATGGTTTCTCGAAATGTCGTAGACATCGGCAACTTCCTGAATCGTGGCAAGCTCTCCGTCCTTCAGTGCCACGTACATGAGAAGTCGCAGGCTGTAGTCGGTGTAGGTGGTAAGTCGCATGCGTCGTTTTACCTCGATAAAGATGTATTCATAATATTGCTTTATTGAGCGGCCGGCAATAGATCTGGAGGAAGAATTCTGCTCCGCATTGGAGTCAGCGATGCTTTCTGAAAATCCGCTTCGCAGGCCAGTTCACGCCGAAATCAGTGAGGCGCTAATCGAGCGGCTGGTCCACAGTTTCTACGCAAAAGTCCGCAAAGACGAGGCTCTTGGGCCGATCTTCGCACGCGTCATTGGAGGAGACTGGACAGCGCATCTGGCCAAGATGTGTAAGTTCTGGTCGTCCGTGATGCTCATGAGCGGCAGCTACAAGGGCAATCCGATGATTGCCCACATACGTCTCAAGACGGTTCGGCCTGAACACTTTGAACGCTGGCTGGATCTCTTTCGAGAGACGGCGGTTGCGACTTGTCCCGGCGATGTCGCGGATATTTTTGTCGACAGGGCGGAAAACATAGCCCGCAGTCTTCAGCTTGGAATGTTCTACCGCCCGGCCCCCCACTCAAAGAAGCCTTTGATAGCGTCATGAGTGCTGACGTCATTCCTTACCGAACCGGACAGCGTCCACCGAATTGTTCCTCGCCCTTGCTGTTCAAATCGTGGAGAATTTCAAATGTCGGTACATGCACATCGAGAGGTGGAAGTAGAGCAAGACGCGAAGCTGGTTACCCGTGAGCGCGCTACGAAGATCGGATCGATTGTACCGCTCAAGCGCCCTCCGGCAATCCAGACCGCAATGCACCCCGATGTCTTCAAGCTGGCTATGGCTTGCTGGCTCATGCTCCTCTGCGAG
>DATNDM010000583.1:0-2544 GCA_035553235.1 Pyrinomonadaceae bacterium
TCACGGTGCTGCGCGATGGCCGCAGCGTCGCCAACGGTGATATCGCGAATGTCACGGACGACGAATTGATCGCGAAGATGGTAGGTCGCGCGCAACAAAACCTCTTTCCGATACGTTCTCAAACCGCGGGCGAAAGAGAGACAATACTCGACGTTCAAAATCTTGCATCGCCTCCACTTTTGAAGAGTGCCTCGTTCGAATTGAGGCGCGGTGAGATACTCGGCATCGCCGGTTTAATGGGTTCAGGACGCACGCCGCTGCTGCGCGCGATCTTCGGACTCGAGCGTCCGGAAAGTGGAACGATCAAAGTGAATAAAAAGAGTTTGCCGAGCGGACGCAGCACGCCGGCGATGCGTCTAATCGAGGGCCTCGGATATCTCAGCGAAGATCGCAAGGGCGATGGTTTGACGTTGAACCAGTCGATCGCCGACAACGTGACGGTCACGAAATTCGACTCATGTTCGCGTTGGGGCTGGCTTGATCTCAGCGCGCAGCGCAATCAAACTGAGAAACTCGTCAACGCACTGAAGATCAGAACGCAGGGCGTGCAGCAGGACGTTGGAGCGCTTTCCGGCGGTAATCAGCAAAAGGTGATCGTCGCGCGCTTGCTGCACCAGGATGCCGACGTGCTTTTGCTCGATGAGCCGACGCGTGGCATCGACATCGGCAGCAAGGCGCAGGTTTACGAAACGATCGCGGCCTGTGCGGCGCAGAACAAAGCAGTGTTGATGGTCAGTTCGTACTTGCCGGAGTTGTTTGGGATGTGTGATCGACTGGCGGTGATGAGTCGTGGACGGTTATCGCCGGCGCGGCCGATCGATCAATGGACACCGGAGACCGTGTTGCAGGCGGCCATTGGAACCGCGGATTAGACGGATCAAGAATGGATGAAAAGGATATGAGACTTAAATTTGTAGCGAGCGTAATTCTTTTGGGGTTGAGTGTGGTGGCGCAGGGGCAGTCGGCGGTGAATGACATGGTCAAGACGGAGCAGTCGTTTTCGGCGATGGCCGAGGATAAGAGCATCCGCGAGGCGTTCATGGCGTTCATTGCCGATGATGGTTTGTTGTTTCGGCCGGGGGCCGTGAACGGCAAGCAGTGGATGATTGAACATCCCGTGCCGGCCTCAGACAAGAATCCATTACTCGCGTGGCAGCCCGCGTTTGCCGGCATGTCCCTGTCGGGCGACCTGGGTTTTACAACTGGACCATGGGAGTTTAAAGCGGATCGGACCGATCCGACGCCGTCCGGCTATGGCGACTTTGTGACTGTCTGGAAGAAGCAGGCGGATGGCTCGTGGAAGTTCGTGGTCGATCTCGGGATCAGCCATCCGCAGTCAGGTGGACCACTAACGTTGTGGCAACCGCCTGCGCCTGATCCGAACAAGAAGACGTCGTTCAAGCCGGTGGACGAGTCAACGGCGCTAGGAGCATTGCTCGAGCGCGATCGAAACTACGCCAGTGCGCAACGGAAGCAAGCACTTGCTGCGGTCTTCCCCGTCTATGCCGGGCGTGACGTCCGGCTTTATCGTCCAAACAACCTTCCGTACGTTGGCGTTCAGGCGGCGACTGAGGCGTTGGCAACACCTAAGGGCCGGATTAAGTGGAAGCCAATCGGCGGCGACGTCTCGCTCGCCGGCGATCTCGGTTACACGCATGGGACGTATGAAGTGACTGACGACACGAAGAACGTGATCGAGAAGGGCAGCTACGTGCGGATCTGGAAGAAGCGAAATGGCATGTGGCGCATCGTGATGGACGTGGCCAATCAGCATTAGCCACAAAAAGCACAAAAACACAAAATGATTGAATAAGTCGAGGCGCCAATTCTCCTTCTGGAAGAATTCAGCGCCTTAACTTCAAGAGTCATTTTGTGTTTTTGTGCCTTTTTGTGGCTAACTAATCGAGTGCGAACATTCAGGGCTCCGGGTAGAGTAAATCTCATCGGTGAACACACCGATTACAACGACGGCTTCGTCATGCCCGTCGCGCTCGATTTCTCAACGTGGGTCGACCTCGCGCCGCTCGAACAACGCCGGCTCCACATCTACTCAGAAAACTTCAACGAAGAAGTCGAAGTCGATCTCGACGATCAAAACCTCGCGGCGCGTAGTCATTGGAGCGACTATCCCGTTGGTGTCGCAGTGATGTTGGAACGTGTCGGTCATCGTTTGCGCGGCGCGTCTTTGCGTATCCGTGGCGATGTGCCGATCGGCTCCGGCTTGAGTTCGTCCGCAGCGATTGAAGTCGCGACCGCGTGCGCACTCACGGCCAATTCCGAGCTCAAAATCGACCGTCGCGAGCTGGCGCTTTTATGCCAGCGTGCCGAAAACGAGTTCGTCGGCGCGCACGTCGGCATCATGGACCAGTTCGTCTCTTTGTTCGGACATGCACAGAATGCGCTGCTGCTCGACTGTCGTTCACTGGAATTCAAGCTCTTGCCGCTGCCCGACAACGTTCGGTTGATAATTTGCAACACGATGGTGAAGCACGAGCTGGCGTCGAGCGCTTACAATGAACGGCGCGCGCAATGTGAAGAGGGTGT
>DATNDM010000584.1:0-6087 GCA_035553235.1 Pyrinomonadaceae bacterium
TCGAGTCGACTACGATCCTGCAGGAGTTTTTGTGCGGCCTCCTGATCGCTCCAGAAATCCGGCGACGAGGCTCGGGCTTCGATACGGTTCAACTCTTCGCGACGTGCTGGGACATCAAAGAAACCTCCCGAGCTGGTCCACACGCGCGCGGAGAGTATCGAAGTTAGTTCGTAGTTCCTGAATTGATAAAGCGTCCATTAATCTTTGGTTATCCTGTGAATCTTGAAATCCTGTTTGAAAGTCTTCCGCCAAATTGCAGCGATCACGGCGATCAACGAAATCGCCGCGCAGATGTAAACAAACACATCGCCTTCGCGCGTGTAAAAAGTGTCGCGCTTGTCAGCCGGATGATTAGCCCAGACTCGAACATCCGGTTTGAACGGTTCAGTCAGATCTTCGACGCGCCCGTTCTCGTCAATCAACGCTGTCAATCCGGTGTTCGTAACGCGCAGCACCGGCCGTCCGTTTTCAACCGCGCGAAAGATCACGTTTGCGAGATGTTGTCGCATCACCGCCGTGGGTCCGAGATACCCATCGTTCGAGATATTGATCAGCACGTTCGCGCCATCATGCGTCAGCCGCCGCGCGATCCACGGATATGCCGACTCGATGCAGATGAAGACTCCGGCTTTCCGATCATCGCCGAACGGCATTAACGTGTAGTCGCTGCCCGGCGTGAACTCACCGACGATCCCACTTATCAAAGACGCTCCCGGTAACCATTGCGGGAGCGGCACATATTCGCCAAACGGCATTAGGCGAATCTTATCATACTGCGAGATCAGACGGCCCTCTTCATTTACGAGCAGCGCGGAATTGTATGAGCCATCGTTTGGTGCGGGCTCGAGTGAATTGAAGAGTAGCGACGTGTGGTTCTGTCGTGTGAAGTTTGCGACGAATTCTCTGAAGGAGCTGTCGGCCGCGTATGTGAAATTCATCGGCGACTCGGGCCAGATCACGAGTCGTGGTCCGGTATCGAGGCTCGCGAGTGCCGCTCTGCTGAGTGTTACGTGCCGTTCCCTCAGTGCCTTCATCTCGGCAACACTCTTTTCGAGGTTCATCGGCACGTTTGGCTGCACTGCGACCACGTACACCGAGACGCCTGCTGACGTGGGAACGGAGTCGGACGGCCTGTTCTGCGAAAGCAAGATCACATAAAAAACTGCGAGCGCTGTAGCCGCGCCGATCGCAATCGACCACTTCGTTCTTTGAATCACCAGCAGAGCGACTATCGAATTGACCGTGATGATCAAAAAGCTGACGGCATAAACCCCGCCCCAATTCGCCGGCTGTATCAGCAACGAGTGATAAGCCTGCGAGTAGCCGAGCGCGTTCCAGAGCTGGCCCGTCACTTCGAGGCGAACCCATTCGAGTGCGGTCCAGAACAGCGGCGCGCACAGGATCGCCATCCGACCCCATTTCTGAATCACAAGCGCCACGAGCAGCGCGAACAGGCCGTGAAAGACACCGACGACGAGTGTGGGCGGGATCAGTAATAGATAAGCGAGCGCGGTTGGCAGCCCGCCGTAGTGAACCATTGAATACGTCAGCCAGGAACAGGTGCCGTAGAAGAAGGCCGCGCCCACGGCCCAGCCCAAAATGAACGCGCGCAGCGGTGCGGGACGTCTCGCGATTGCGACGAGGAGCGGAACGAGCGCGATCCACGCGAGCGGGTAAAGCTCGAAGTTGGGGAACGAAAGGATGAGAAGGAGTGCGCTGGCCGCGGCCGCGCCCCAATCAAATTTCGAGAAACCGATACGTGTCAATCGTTGGAAAAAATTTTTTCTCACTGACTGAAACATCGTAAATCGATTACGTCAATTAGCCAACTTTTGACGCAAAAAGACAGAAACCGTCACTGTCAAAGTGACAAATTCCGTCAAGCGAGTTTTAGCCACAAAAAGCACAAAAGGCACAAACAAGCTAAGTTAGAGATCAGGAGTTCGAGGCTTAGCTTGTTTGTGCCTTTTGTGCTTTTTGTGGCTAAACAGGCTTTAAAAGCGGGAAGACCCGGTCATTTCTGACCAGGTCCACGTTTCGGGGGGAAGCACTGAAGGAACGCTCGGAAGGTTAGCTGGCGCAGCGGCAGGCGGCGCTCAGGGAATGTTGGCGGCGGGGGACTCGGTCAACTTTTTGGTCTTCCTTGTCGTGCCGCGTTCCCTTTGAGCACGCGCCGTGCCACGAACTCAGTTACCCATCGTCACTTGGCGTTGCAGAGCGATCGCTTCCTGGTTATTCGGGTCGATAGCGATCGCACTCAGCGCGTACTTGCGCGCTTCGCCGCGGTCGCCGCGTTCGAGAAATATCTTGCCGAGCAGAATGTGAGCGTCGATAAGTTTCGGATCCCAGAAGATTGCCGTCTTCAACGCTGCGATTGCTGCTTCCTGATCGCTGCGACGAAGGTTGATGCGACCGCTCAGCAGATAAGCTTCCGCGTTCGTCGGCTCGATCATCACGACGCGATGTAACTCAGGTAGTGCTTCATCATCGCGTCCGGCCTGGTAAAGATCACGTGCTTTGACGAGCAGGTCCTGCGTGGCCGAGCTGGGCGAACCCAGTGCCGCCGTGATGTTCTTTTCGCGATCAATACCGAAGACTTCCTCGCGATTCAGCACGTCGCGCATGCGCACGTTGACGCCGCTCGTCGTCCCCGACTTCTGCCACTCCGTTTCCCACTTCGCGTACGCGGTGCGTAGAAAGCGTCGGGCCATGTCGTCGGCTGCATTCGCGGCGTCAGTGTTTCCGGTTTTCGCGAGCGCTTTCGAGAAGAGGAAATAGGCCTGGCCGTCCTGCTGGTCCGAAGTGATCACCGGACGAAAGTGTTCGGCAGCTTCGTTGTACTTCCCCGCCAGAAACAGCGCGTAACCGTAATTGAAGTTGACCATTTGATCCGCGGGCGCCGACTTCGCAGCCTGGCCGAGGAAGTCCATTCCCTGGTTGAGCAGCCGCGTGCGCTCCGCGTCGTTTTTGTTCTCTCGTGCAGCTTGAACTGCAACTGCGCCGGCGTTGTTGTAAACAGCGATCAGCGGCAAATCATTCGAAAGCGGCACGACTGTGGCAAGCGCGCGCCCGTAATCACCGAGTTTGGTGTAACCGAGACTCGCGTAAAAAGCGGCTTCAGCGTAGTGCGGCTCCTTCTTCTGAAGCTTTGAAAAATACTCGGTCGCGTCCTTCCAGTTACCGAGATCCATGTAACCGCGGCCGAGCTCGAAAGCGGCCTGAGGGTAAACGGCGCCACCGAGCGAATCGGCGTAATACCGGAGTGCATTCTTCAGATAATTTGCGCGCACGTCGCTACGCAGCGGCAACTGCACCGCTTTCACATAAGCCTCGAATGCCTTCTGCGGGATCTTCGTCGCTTCCTGAACGAGCTGGTTTTGCGAGTAGGGAAGCGCCTTGTCGCGTTGATAAAGAATCTGGTACGCGAGCCAGCCGTGGATTTCCTGCAGTGAAGTTAACGCATCGCCGCGATCGAACTGCCGCGTGACCCAATTGCCGTCTTTAACTTCACCGAAGTTGCGCCCTTCGTTGACTTTGATTACACGCGCCGTCACCTGCACGTAGCCGGCGGCGGCTTTGTTTTCACTATCCTTCTTCGCATCGACGGCGGGCGCGGGTGTGACGTTATAACTGCCGATCACGATCATGGTCGCCTTCGCCTGCCGCGCGAGCTTGATCGCCGTAGCACGCGAGGGAATAACCGTCTCGGGCAAGCGGAGTTGCTGGTAAGCGAGTTCGCGTTCGTCGCTCGAAACGACCACAAGGCCCGGCTTGTTCAGCAGTTCGGCAAGCGCGTCGGCGAAGCTCTCGCCAACCCAGTTGTACTCAGGACGGAACGGTTTCGAGGTGTTTTCGAATGGCAGGACCATGACCACGTCGGCGGTCGAATTTTGGGCCTGCGCCTTCGCCTCCGCGGGCAGCACGGAAAAACATATAAAAAGGACGAAAATCAATTTAAGGCTTAAAAATCGCATGCGCTAACTGTACCACGGATGGCACGGAAGGCAGAACAATTGACCGTCGGCGGCAGGCGCATTCCTGTTTCGAACCTCGACAAGATTCTGTACCCCGGTGAGAAGTTCACGAAAGCGAAGGTCATCGATTATTACCACCGCATTTCGAAGTTTTTACTGCCTCATTTGAAGAATCGCCCGGTGACGCTGAAGCGTTTTCCTGACGGTGTTTTCGGGGAAGCGTTCTACGAGAAGGACGCTCCGGCTTTCACTCCGAAGTGGGTCAAGACCGTTCCGGTGCCGCGCCGCGAAACGCCCGGTCCGGACATCCAATACATCCTCATCGACGATCTGCCTACTCTCGTTTGGTTAGCAAACCTCGCGTGTCTCGAGATCCACCCGTTTCTCCATCTCGCGTCGCGGCTGGACCGTCCGACCTCGATCGTATTTGACTGCGATCCGGGCGAAGGCGCGAACATCCTGGACTGCGCTCGTGTGGCCCTGCTGCTGCGCGACACGTTGCACGAACTCGGTTTCGACTCACTCGTGAAGGTTTCCGGGTCGAAAGGTCTTCAGGTTTACGTACCGCTCAATTCGCCAGTGACGTATGACGAGACACAGCCGATTGCGAAAGCACTCGCTGAATTTCTGTCTCAACGTGAACCGAAGCTGATTGTCTCTGAGATGCCGAAGCGTCTGCGCACCAGAAAAGTCTTTATCGACTGGAGTCAGAATGCGGATTACAAGACCACGGTCGGCGTCTATTCGCTTCGTGCAAAGACGCACCGGCCGTACGTCTCGGTGCCGGTCCGGTGGGATGAACTCGACGCAGCATTGGAGAATGGTGACGCGGACGCGTTGTTCTTCACGCCGCAGGAGGCAATCGAACGGGCTGAAGAGTTTGGGGACCTGTTCAAACCAGTACTGAAAAAAGTGCAGCGCTTGCCGGCGGAACTGCGCCGTTACTTCCAGCACCGGCAACACGCGGAATCATCTCGTGGCGAAGAAGCGCTCAAGCCGTATGCGGCAAAACGAGATTTCAAGAAAACCGCTGAGCCGAAGCCGAACGCGCCGCAACGCAGCCGCCAGGGCAGCCGGCGGCGGTTTGTGATTCAGAAACACGCTGCCAGCCATTTGCATTACGACTTTCGTCTCGAGATGCATGACGTGCTGAAGTCCTGGTCCGTTCCGAAAGGGCCGCCCTTCAAAGTGGATGATCGACGGCTGGCGATGCCGACCGAGGATCATCCGATCGACTATCTTGAATTCGAAGGCATCATTCCGAAAGGGCAGTACGGCGGCGGCACTGTCATGGTCTGGGACATCGGCACGTACGAGCTCATCGAAGGCAATTACTACAAGGGCTTCCTGCGGTTTTATCTCAAAGGCGAGAAGTTGAAAGGTGAATGGGCGCTGAAGCGGATCGTCAACGCCAGGGATGAACGCGACCAGCGCGACAAGTGGCAACTGATCAAGACGGATCGAAACACGCGTGCCGTATCGAAAAAACGTGACGATGAATCGGCGCTGACGAAACGAACGATGGCGGAGATCGCGTCTGCTGCTGATGCGATTTGGCAGAGTAATAAAGTGTGAAAGAGATTTCTCTGTGCAACCTCTGTGTTCTCTGTGTCTCGGTGGTTAATATTTTCTTAGCGATAATCAACCACAGAGACACAGAGAACACAGAGGTTGCACAGAGAAGCAGTTCAAATTACGTCATCATCCAGCTATTTCTGAGCGGCATTCCCTACATCGAGTAAGCGACGGTAACCTCGTCCTCAGCGTGCGCGACGTTAATGTCGGCGTTGAGGTCGCGGCGGGCGTCCTGGGTGAGAAGGTGCTGGACGCCGTCGTGGTGGACGGGACGCGAGAACAGAAAGCCCTGACCATACTCACAACCCAGCATTTTCAATTGCTGGTGCTGCTCCTCAGTTTCAATCCCCTCCGCAATCACTTCCATGCCGAGATTGCGAGCGAGCGTCGAGATGGTGCGGACGATGGCGTTGTCGTTGTCCGTCGTGAGGCGCGAGACGAACGAGCGATCGATCTTCAGGTAGTTGAGCGGGAAACGATGCAGGTAGCTGAGCGACGAATAGCCAGTACCGAAGTCGTCGATGCTCAACTGCACGCC
>DATNDM010000585.1:0-7438 GCA_035553235.1 Pyrinomonadaceae bacterium
GGCGCGCTTGGTGTCGCGCTCGCGATCTGGCATCGATATCTTGCACAGCCGCGCGCTGTGAATGGCTGCGACGCGATGAAGGGTTCATATCTTGGACCACGCGACACGGAAGCCGAGATCGAGCGGTTCCTGACTGAGAACGATCTGGCTTACACGAAGTATGCGCGCGAGCAGTTGCCGGACGTGGTGGCGCAGTTGCTGGCGGCGGAAAAAGTCGTCGGTCTGCATCAGGGACGGATGGAGTTTGGGCCGCGCGCTCTCGGTTGTCGCAGCATCATTGGCGACGCGCGTTCGCCGCAGATGCAGTCAGTGATGAACCTCAAGATCAAGTATCGCGAGAGTTTTCGTCCGTTCGCGCCGAGTGTGTTGCGCGATCATGTGTCTGAGTGGTTCGAGCTCGACACCGACAGTCCTTACATGTTGCTCGTAGCCGACGTCGCGCCAGCCAAGCGCATTGCGGTTGACACTGAGCTCACCGGACTCGACAAGCTCAAGGTCAAACGATCCGAGATACCGGCGGTCACGCACGTTGATTACTCCGCGCGCATTCAAACCGTCTCTCGTGATACAAACCCGCTCTACTGGGAGATTATCGAGGCCTTCCGCAAACGCACGGGCTGCCCCGTAATCGTGAACACGAGCTTCAACGTGCGCGGCGAGCCCATCGTCTGCACCCCCGAGGACAGTTACCGCTGCTTCATGAAGACAGAGATGGACTATTTAGTTTTGGAAAACTTCGTCTTGAGTAAGAACAGCCACAAAAAGGCACAAAAAGCACAAATTGATTTCTAATTCAATTTGTGCTTTTTGTGCCTTTTTGTGGCTTAATCGTAGGTAATGAAGGTCAGCATCGTTATCCCAGTCAGAGATGAAGAGCACTCGATCCGCGAGCTACTCGACAGCTTGCTGGCCCAAACACGTCCACCCGACGAGATCGTAATCACAGACGGCGGCTCCGTTGACGCGACCCCACAGATCATTGACGAATACATCCGCCGCGGCGCGCCGATTCGTTTGATTCGCGCAGGCGCCGCGTTGCCGGGCCGCGGCCGCAATCTCGGCGCGGCGCAAGCGAGTTACGAATGGCTCGGCTTTACCGACGCGGGCATTCGTCTCGCCAACAACTGGCTCGAAGCCCTCATCGCAAAAGCTGAGTCAGACGATTCGATCGACGTCGTCTACGGCTCGTGTACACCCGTGACGAACACATTCTTCAAACAGTGCGCCGCGATCGCCTATGTGCCGCCGCCCTCATTACACGACGGCATCTTCACGCGCCCGCGCTTCATCGCTTCGACACTGTTGCGTCGCGAAGCGTGGCAGAAAGTGAAGGGCTTTCCCGAAGATCTCCGCTCCGCTGAAGATCTGATCTTCATGGACCGCGTCGAAAACGCCGGCTATCGCTCCGTCTTCGAGCCGCGTGCGGAAGTGCAGTGGGATTTGCGACCAACACTCTGGTCCACCTTCAAGCGCTTCGTCGTCTACTCGCGCAACAACATCCGCGCCGGACTGTTTCGACAATGGCAGTCGAGAATCCTCTCACGTTACGGCGTACTCGCCTTACTCGCGTTAGCAGCACTGATCATCGCGCCGCGCTGGATCTGGTTCGTGATCGCGTTGTGGCTTCTCATGCTGGCCGCGCGTGCCGCCGTTTCCATCCGGCGCAATCGTGTTTGTTATCCCGCCTCCGTGTTGCAAAACGTCGCGCGTGGAGCGATGGTGATGTCGCTGCTGGCGGTGCTGGATGCGGCCGCGATCATCGGCAGCATTCAATGGCTGTTGTTGGACTGTTTTCGCTGGAGCCGCAAAGCTCCGGTGGAGGCCGGCAATGGCGCTTGAAGGCCGTCGCGTCTTATTCATCTCTTACAACGGAATGCTTGACCCGCTCGGCCAGAGCCAGGTGCTGCCGTACCTGCGCGAGCTCGCGAAACGCGGCGTACGATTCACGTTGTTGAGCTTCGAACGCGACAAAGCGTTCACCGCCGAGGGCGCCGCGCAGTGTGAACAGCTACGCGAGAAACTCAAAACGCAGGCCATCGAATGGCACTGGCTGCGTTATCATCAACGGCCATCGATACCCGCGACGATCTACGACGTCTTCGCCGGTTATCGAAAAGCCGGCGCGCTCGTGCGACGCAACCGCATCGAGATGGTCCATGCGCGCGGACATATCCCCGCAACCATCGCACTCGCGTTGAAACGTCGTTTCGGTATCAGGATGATCTTTGATTTGCGCGGGCTGATGGCCGAGGAGTATGTCGACGCGGAGCACTGGCGCGAGGGCGGACTGCCGTACCGAATCACGAAGATGGCCGAGCGCCGGATTCTGGCCGCCACTGATGGTATCGTTACACTAACCGAGCGCATCTGGCCGATCATCAGCGAGTGGGACGGACTGCGCGGGCGTGCGGTGCATCACGAGGTGATTCCGTGTTGCGTTGATTTATCGTTGTTCAAGTTTAGCGACGACGAGCGCGCGCGGCGCCGCAGCGAACTGGGATTGAGCGACCGGCTCGTGATGGTCTACAGCGGCTCGCTTGACGGCTGGTATTTAACGGAGCAGATGGCCGACTTCTTCGCCGCTTTTCTCAAACAAAATCGCGACGCGCACTTGCTCTGGCTCACGACGGGCAGTCACGATCGCGTCAGGGAATTGATGCGGGCGCGAAATATCGGTGCGGACAATTTTAGCGTGCGCGCGGTGGCGTCGAGCGATGTTCCTTCGTACCTCGCGGCGGCTGACGTGGGGCTCGCGTTCATCAAGCGCTGTGTATCGAAGATCGCGTCGTCGCCGACGAAGAATGGTGAGTACCTCGCGTGTGGGTTGCCACTCGTGATCAATGCGGGCGTCGGCGATTCGGATCTGTTGATTAACGAGTGGCAGGCGGGCGTGTTGCTTGAAGATTTTGGTGCAGAGGATTATTTGAAAGCGGCGCAAGAGATTGAAATGATAGTGGGTGATAGTGACGTGCGAAACAAGGCGCGCTCAATTGCCGAGAGGGTTTTCAATCTCGAGACCATTGCAGGAGAGCGATACGCGTCGCTTTACGAGAGAGTCTTTTCACAAGATTTACAGGATGTTTCATGAAGAATCCTGTAAATCCTGTCTAACATGAACGACGGAATACAGACGTTGCTGGAGACGTTGCGCTGCCCGAGTTGTCGCTCGGGTGTGACGCTGTCCGGTGACACTCTGGTCTGTACTCGCTGCAACATCGTCTATCCAATCGTCGACGGCATACCGCGTCTGTTACTCCCGTCAATGCGCGATGCCCTCAACGACGACAAGCGCGCCGACTCAATCGAAGCCGACACCGCGCGCAGCTTTGGTTACGAGTGGCATCGCTTCCCGGAGATGTATGACGAGTGGGAGAAGCAGTTTCTCAATTACATGCAACCGCATGCCGCCGATTTTTTCCCCGGCAAGAAGATCCTAGACGCCGGTTGCGGCAACGGCCGCTTCGCGTATTACGCCGCGAAGTATGGCGCCGAAGTTTGGGCCATCGATCTCGGCCCCGCAGTCGAGGTCGCCCGGCGCAACACACAAGCGCGCAACGTTCACGTCGTCCAGGCCGACTTGCACAATCCGCCGTTTGCGCTCGAGAGTTTTGATTTCATCTACTCAATCGGCGTGCTGCATCACCTGCCGAACCCCGAGGCCGCGTTTCAAAACCTGCTCCGGTTTTTGAAGCCCGGCGGCGTGGTGCAGATTTATCTCTACTGGAAACCCGAACAGCGGCCCATCAAGGCGGCGATGTTGTCAGGGATTAGCGCCGCGCGCCGGCTGACGACCCGGCTGCCACACGGCGCGGTCTATGCGCTCGCGTATCCGACCGCGATGGCAGCGTTCACATTTTTTGTGTGGCCCTATCGCATCTTGCGAAGGCTGCCGCTCTTCAACCGCGTGGCGGAAGAGATTCCGTTGAAGCAGTACGCCGCGTTGCCGTTCAGAGTCTGTGTGAACGATCAGCTCGATCGTTTCTCGGCGCCGATCGAGAACCGGTACACGCGGCAGGACGTGCAGAACTGGTTGGCCCGCGCGTCATTGGAGGCGCCCAGCGTGGGCGAGAATTTTGGCTGGATCGCGACCGGACGGAAGTCGCCACAAAAAAGCACATAGGGCCCAAAAGTGGAACTCAATGTTTTGTGTTTTTGTGGCATTTCGTGGCTCGTCGTCGAAATAAAGTAATTCCTGTATATACTGACTGGACTTAAAAATCATGCGTGTTCTCGCCCTGATGCCCGCCCTGTACGACACTTCGCCAGGCCAGCGTTATCGCCTCGAACAGTGGGAGCCTTTGCTGCGCGAACGTGGTGTTGACATCACCTTCGCCTCTTTTGAAGACGACGATCTGCACGCGCTGCTTTACAAACGCGGCATGATGGGAAAGAAGCTTCAGCTCGTCACGCGCGCCCTCGGCCGCAGGTTGTCGCTCGTTCGAAAAGTGAAAGAGTACGATCTGGTCTATTTACTCCGCGAAGCGGCACTGCTCGGACCGCCGTTGTTCGAAAGGCTGATCGCACAGAGCGGTGTGCCGATGATCTTCGATTTCGACGACGCGATCTTTGTTTCGTATCGCAGTCCTTCGAATGGTTACCTGAGTTATCTGAAGTTTGCTTCGAAGACGAAGACGATCTGCCGCATTGCGTCGCACGTGATGGTCGGAAACCCGTATCTCGCCGACTATGCGCGCCAGGTGAACGATCACGTCACCGTCGTTCCAACGACGATCGACACGGAGAAGTATCGCGTGCCGCAGCGGAAGCAGAAGAATGGTCCAGTTGTGATTGGTTGGACCGGCAGTTACAGCACCGTCCAACATCTCGACACGATGCGCGGCGCACTGAAGAAACTCGCCGAGAAGGAATCGTTTCGTCTGCGCGTGATCGGCACGCCTGCTTACGAGTGTGATCCGGTCGACGTCGAAGCGATGCCGTGGCGCGCTGAGACGGAGCTCGAGGATCTGAGCGAGATCGACATTGGCATGATGCCCTTGCCTGACGATCGCTGGAGTAAAGGCAAGTGTGGACTGAAAGCGCTGCAGTTCATGGCCCTCGGCATTCCGACCATCTGCTCGCCCGTCGGTGTTAATACTGACATCATCAAGGACGATCAGAATGGCTTCATCGCCGGGACGGAGGATGAGTGGGTCGAGAAGCTCACGCGGCTGCTGCGCTCCGCGGAGCTGCGGCAAAGACTGGGCCATGCCGGCCGTGTTACTGTGGAAGAGCAGTACTCAGCGAGAACGCAGACGCCCAGGGTTTACGAGATCTTCAAGTCGGTGCTAAGCGACGTGAGTGTACCGGTTGACGCGGTCGTGCAATCGCGCTCCGCGGCAAGGTGATTATCTCCTCTTTGCGCCGACGCAAAGGACGGATAGAAGAAAGAACAAGGAGTCAAATTGGAATTGAAACAAGCTAATGTTTTGGTTACCGGGGGCGCCGGTTTCATCGGCTCACACCTCGTTGACGGCCTGGTCGAGCGCGGCCATCGTGTGCGCGTGCTGGACGCGCTCGTGCCGCAGGTACATGGCGAGAACGCCGCGCCCGCATATCTCAATCCCGACGCCGAATTCATCCAGGGCGACGTTTGCGATCGAAAACTCGTCGACAAAGCACTCGACGGCATCGACGTCGTTTATCACGAAGCGGCGGAAGTCGGCGTGGGCCAATCGATGTACGAGATCGAGCGCTACGTGCGCGCAAACGATCTCGGCACGGCTGTGTTGCTCGAAGCTATTCTCGAGCGACGACCGCAGATCAGGAAGCTCGTCGTCGCCTCGTCGATGTCGATTTACGGGGAGGGCGCGTACGCGTGCGAGACTTGTGGGCCAATGGCGCCGCAACTGCGGCCAGTCGAGCAACTGCTGAATCGTGACTGGGAAATGAAGTGTCCGAAGTGTGGTAAGGAATTGTCTCTCGCACTCACGAGTGAAGAGAAGCCGCTGTTTCCGACGTCGGTTTATGCAGTGACCAAGCAGGACCAGGAACAGTTCTGCCTTGCCGTCGGACGATCGTATGGGATTCCAGCGGTCGCTTTGCGCTACTTCAACGTCTACGGCACGAGACAGGCGCTGTCGAACCCGTACACGGGCGTTTGCGCGATCTTCTCGGCGCGTTTGCTCAACAAAAACCGCCCGCTCGTGTTTGAAGATGGAGAACAGTCGCGAGATTTCGTGCACGTTAGCGACATCGTGCGCGCTAATCTGTTAGCGCTCGAAACGGATCGCGCGGATTACCAGGCGATCAATGTCGGCACCGGCCGCGCGACGTCGATCCGCGAGGTGAGTCGGTTGCTCGCGGAGGGATTAGGTATCGATTTGGAGCCGGAGATTGTCGGCAAGTATCGCGAAGGTGATATCCGACATTGCGTGGCGGACATCTCAAAGGCGAAGTCGTTGCTCGGCTACGAGCCGCAAGTCTCGCTCGAGAGCGGGATCCCCGAGTTGTTGAAGTGGGTAAGGGAACAAGCGGCAAGAGATAAAGTTGAAAGCGCCACCGCTGAACTCGAGAGCCGCCAACTTGTCAGGTAAAACGCTTATCCACAGATTACGCAGATTGCGCAGAGTAAATGAACTCAATACCCAGTCTGTGTAATCTGCGTAATCTGTGGATAGATCTCCTATGCAGAAGACGAGCAAGCCGCGTTTACTAACGCTAGCCGCGATCGCGCTCCTGCCATCGTTTCTCAAACGCCCTCTCTATCGTCTCTTCTTCCGCTACAAGATCGGCAAACGCGTTCGCATCGGTTTCAGCATCATCGACGCCGCCGACTGCACGATCGACGACGACGTCAGCATCGGTCACTTCAACGTCGTCACGCGCGTCGAGAAACTCACGATCAAAGATCACGTACGTATCGGTCACCTGAACATCATCCGCGGTGGCGCCGAAGTCAGTCTGGGCCGTTACTGCGAGATCATGCGCATGAACGAGATAAACTCGATTCCCGATCCGGAAGTCGTGAACAAAATCGATCCCGTGTTTCTTCTCGGCGATGGCAGCGTCGTCACCACCGGGCATAAAATCGACTTCACCGACCGCGTCGAGATCGGCCGTCGCGTGATTCTCGGCGGTCGCAACTCGTCGCTCTGGACACACAATCGACAGCGCACGATGCCCATCAAGATCGGTTCGCTTGTTTACATCGGCTCCGAGATCCGCATGGCGCCCGGCAGCGCGATTCCGGCGCGCTCGATCGTGGGCATCGGCTCCGTGATTACCGCGGCGCTTGCGGAAGAGGGTAAACTGATTGCCGGCGTCCCGGCCAAAACGGTCAAGGAATTAAGCTCAGAAGACCAGTTTCTGATTGAACGAAAAACTCGTCCCGATCTTCCGGACGACGTTTGATCCACAGACTACGCAGAGCATTAAATACTGCGGAATCTGCGAATGGCTTTTAGTTATGAACACTTCGATCATTGGGTTACTCCTGCTT
>DATNDM010000586.1:0-3599 GCA_035553235.1 Pyrinomonadaceae bacterium
ACCTTCGTACACGCCCACCGCACGCGCAACTGTGAACGCCATCTCATCACAACGCCCACAAGCAGGTCCCGGCGCGCCGCACTTCCAACAGATCTCTTCTTCATCCGAGAAGATCCGCGTTTCCCTCCAACACCGCTCACACGCAACTCCGAATCTTCTTTGCTCAACACTCGAACTACAGACTACACAACTCTGCGGATACACAAGCGTGAGGACTGCATCGTAGAGGTTCATAATAAAAAGGCCCCCCCGAAATCGAGGAGGCCGCAACTATTTTCAATCAAACCCGAAATTAGTCTTCGTCGTCGCCGAGCAACCCGCGCTCCATCAAGTCCTGACAGCGCACGCAGTGGCGCGCCCACGGCACTGCATCGAGACGCTTCTCCGGCAGTACTTCACCACAGTGCACACACTTACCGTATCCGGAAGTTTCGATCCTTTCCAGCGCTTCGTCGATCAGATTCAGCAACTGCCGATCGTTGTCAGACATCGAGACCAGCAGTTCCTTGGTATAAGCATTGGCCGCCATGTCGGCCGGGTCTTGCGTTGCTTCCGCATCGCGCTCGCGGCTGTAAAGCTCCGCCGCCTGCACCTGTCCCACGAGGCCCTCGCGGCGGTCCAATAATTTATCTCGAAATACTTTCGTGCGCCTCTTATCCATTATCTATTTTGACCTCCAGCACCCTACTTGTTATCGCCTGTCTGTCAGATCACTTCTGATACGGCAAACCATGAATGATCGTGTACGCTCGATATAACTGTTCAAATAACAGCACTCGTGCCATCTCGTGCGTCAGCGTCAAGCGCGACAGTGACCAACGCTTGTCTGCACGTGCTTTGAAGTCGCTTGCCAAACCGTTAGGCCCGCCGATGACAAACGCGACTTCTTTAACTCCGCTTCCTTCCCAGCTCTGCACGTGGGCAGCGAGTTGCTGCGACGTCCACTCAGCACCCTCCGGATCCAAAAGCACCGTCACTGCGCCGGGACGGAGAGCGTCTGAGATGCGCCTCGTTTCCTTATCGATGCCCGACTTGTCCGTGCGTCCAAGTTCTCGCAGTTCCGTCACTTCACAACGTACGAAATGGCTGAGACGCTCGGCATAATCGTCAACGAGGGCGCGCAGCCTGGCGTCGCGAGTCTTCCCTGTCCATACGATTCGGAGGCGCATCGACTTATCCACAGATTACACAGATTACGCAGACCATTTCAGCAAAGAACTCTGTGAAATCTGCGTAATCTGTGGATAAAGTCATTTCAGCCTATAGCGCGCGATCTTCTCGTAAAGGTTCTTGCGGCTGATGCCGAGTATGCGCGCGCACTCTGCCTTGTTGCCTCCGGTCGCCACGAGAGTTGCCGCGATGTAATCCGCTTCGACTTGGGCGAGACTCTGCGGCTTCGCCTTTCGCTCCTGTGCACTCACCGCTGCACTCAATCCCGCCGGCAAATCCATTGCTTCGACTCTCTTTCCGTTTGCGACGATCACCGCGCGTTCGATGACATTCGCGAGCTCACGCGCATTTCCGGGATAGTCGTAAGCCTTCAAGACCGCGCGCGCTTCGGGCGACAAACGGTGCACGTCGCGCCCGTGCTTGGCGGAGTAGTGCGTCAAAAAATGCTCAATCAGTTGTGAAAGATCGTCCTTGCGCTCGCGCAACGGCGGCACGCGGATGTTTAGTACGTTGAGGCGGTAAAAAAGGTCTTCACGAAAGCGACCAGTTTTCACAGCTTCATCAAGATCGACATTCGTCAACGCAATTACGCGCGCATCAAGCTTGATGGTCCGGCGTCCACCGAGCCGTTCAAACTCACGACGCTCAATTACGCGCAACAACTTCGCCTGCGCGTCAGTCGAAAGGTGCGCGATCTCGTCGAGAACAACCGTGCCCTTGTCGGCGGCTTCGAAGCGCCCGGCCTTTGCCTCGACGGCCCCAGTAAACGCACCGCGCTCGTATCCAAACAGCTCGGCTTCGAGCAGTTCGCCCGGAAGCGTGGCGCAATCGATCTTCACGAATGGATGCTGCGCGCGTCGCGACTGCGAGTGAATGAACGTGGCGAGCAGATCCTTGCCCGCGCCCGATTCACCCGTGATCAGAACGTTCGCATCGGTTGAACTCACGCGCTCCGCGAGACGGGCCGCCTCGCGCATTCCGGGAGAGCGCGCAAAAAGTTCGATCACGATTCTCTTCTCAAAGAACTCGCACCGTCCGCGGTAAATTCCGCCGGCAGCTCGACACGCTTCGACTCGCGCCAGAGGCGTTCGAGATCGTAAAACTTCCGCGCCTTCTGCTCGAACACATGCACCACGAAATCGCCGTAATCCAGAAGGATCCACTCGGCGGTCTTGTAACCCTCGACGCGGGCCGCCGCATGGCCTGCTTTTTTGAGCGACTCGTAAATCTCGTCTGAAATCGCCTGCACCTGTCGCTCGTTGGCGCCGCTCACGATCAAAAAGTAGTCAGTGAAACTGGCAATCTCGCGCAGGTCCAACACGACGGGCTCGATGGCCTTCTTCTCCGCGGCCGCGTGAAGTGCGGCGAGGACGCGCTCCTCGAGCTGTTCGGCAACCGCAGGTTGAGGAGTGGCCCGCACGCTGGGTTGCGGGTTTAACGACTGTTCCTTAACTGTTGAGTTTTGCTTCATTCAGTTCTCGATAAATTCCGTACTTCTTTATGTAATCAAGCACTGGTCCAGGTACGAGACCAGTTAACTCTTCAAACCGTCCTTCACTCGCGAGCCGTCTGATGTTCGTCGCGGAAACATCTTTCATCACGGCGTCAGTGAAGAAGATCTTCTTTGCACCTTCCGTCCGCGGTAACGTCTTGCCGCCACGCAGATCCACAATACGTTCGCCGCTCGCGCCGACATGCGTCGCAAGAGGTTCGTAGCCGGGCCGGGTGACGACGATGTGGTTCGTCAGCGACAGCAAACGTTCCCACTCACGCCACGTCGTGATCTCAGACCACGAATCAGCACCCATGATGAAAAAGAGCTCAGTCGAATCGCCCAGCATCTGCTGAAAGCGCTCGACCGTGTCTACCGTGTAACGTCGATCCGGAGCTTCGAGCTCGAACGTCGAGATCGAAAGCCGTGGATCGTTCTGCGTCGCGAGCGCGAGCATCGCATACCGATGTATCGGCTCAGTTACAGAACGCCCGATCTTGTGCGGCGCCATCTGGGCCGGAATAAAAAGTACTTTCTCAATCTCAAATAACTGTAAAACTCTGCGCGCCACGTCGATGTGACCTGCATGGACCGGATCGAACGTACCGCCATACAACGCTATCCGCTTCCGGGCGCACATCTCTACAGGGCCAACTCCACCGTGTCGGTACGGTTGCGTTCATCATTCAACTCTTCCAGCCTCGCTGCGATCGCGTTCACCAGTTCACGCACGCCTGCACCGGTTGCGGAAGAGATCGCAAAGAAAGGTTTGTTATCCTCACTCGCGCGCTGCTTTAACGATTCCAAACGTTCCGGCTCATCAAGCGCGTCGATCTTCGTGGCGACAACGAACTGCGGTCTCGTCGCCAAATCCTGGTTGTACGACGCGAGCTCGCGATTCACAGTTTCGTAATCACTGACTGCATCGCGGCCCGAC
>DATNDM010000587.1:0-5368 GCA_035553235.1 Pyrinomonadaceae bacterium
AACTGCCGGCCCAGTGCGCGCGCGATCGATCTGCCGAGCGACGTCTTGCCGACGCCCGGCGGTCCGACAAACAAAAGTATCGGGCTCTTCGTGTCCGGCCGCAGTTTGATCACCGCGAGAAATTCAAGAATGCGTTCCTTAACGTCTTCCAGACCGTAATGATCTTCGTCGAGAATGCGACGAGCTTCCGCAAGGTCGAGTTTGTTTTCCGACGACTTGAGCCAGGGCAGTTCGAGAATAAACTCGAGATACGTACGAATCACGTGGTAGTCGGGCGCGGCCGGAGGCAAGCGTTGCAGCCGCTTCAACTCGCGATCGGCTTCAGCGCGTACGTCGTCAGGCAGTTCAGCTTTTTCGAGACGCTCGCGCAGCAACTCGGCTTCAGCCGCTTCGCCGGTTTCGTCTTCGCCGAGCTCCTTCTGAATCGCCCGCATCTGCTGGCGCAGCACGTAATCGCGTTGCGCCTTGTCCATCTCGGTTTGCGCTTCTGAAGCGATCTTCGAACGCAGTTGCAGGATTTCAACTTCACGCGCGAGATTCGTATGCGCGAGGCGAACGAGTTCGTCAACCGTGTTTGCCTCGAGCATCTTCTGCTCTTCCTCGACGCCGAGGTTGAGAATCGAGGCAAGGAAGTACGACAGCCGCGTCGCGTCAACCTGGCCCAACACCGCGACGCGCACTTCAGGCGGCACGTTTGGCAGTAAAGCCAACGCTTCGGTGATCATCTGTTGCAGATTGCGTTTCGCGGCTTCGACCTGCTCCGCATCGACAGTGCGCGGCTCGGGCAAAATCTCGACGACGGCGCGCAGGTGCGGATCCTCCTGTTTCCACTGGACCACGCGAATGCGTTCCGTGCCCTGCACGATGATGCGCATGCCCTGATCGATACGCTCCATGCGCTTGATCATCACGAGCGTGCCGACTTCATAAAGATCTGCCTGCTTCGCGTCAGTGTCGTCCGAACTATCCGGACGCACAGTGATGCACGCGAGCAATTTTTCCTGCGTGGAGAGCGCCGATTCAACGGCTGCAACAGAACGTGGCCGGCCGATGCCGAGCGGCACAACAGTTTCGGGAAAAATCGTGAGGTTTTGTAACGCCAACACGGCGACCTCAAACGGTTCGCCCTTCGCCTGAGTTGAAAACCTCAAACCCTCGGTCGCAGCGGTTTCTGAACCGGTGGACGTGCTTTGAGTCGTGGGGACAGTATTTGGCGGCTTATTTTCAACAGGTTCCGGCATGATTAATCCTGCTCCCTACGCACGTCGATTATTAGAAAACCATCGTTGTAATCCCGTCTAATCGACGCTCCATCAATCGGCGCCGGAAACTGGATCGACTTCTCAAAACGGCTGTAGGTGATTTCCATCTGATGATAGGTTAAGCCTTCGCGAATGTGCGTGTCTTTACGACAGCCACGAATGTTGAGAATCGTGTCGCGGATTTCAACCTCCAGCTCGTCCATACAGACACCCGCAAGGTCTACTTTGACGACCCAACCATCAGCAGAACGGTAGACGTCCGCCGCGGGATTCCAGAGACGGCCAGACGGTACAACTCGCCGATCCGTTCGGATCAGCGAAAAATCTCTATCCATATTTCGCATGGCAAGAGAATAAGACCAATTGAAGATTTTTGCCACGGACGACACAGATAAACACGGTGTGACCCGTGTTATCCGTGTGAATCCGTGGCGAAAAATTTATCCGAAAACCCGATTCCAGAACGACGTTCCCTTCGAGATCTCTTCCAGGGCGTCGTTGAGTTCGCGGTCCTGACGTGTCTCGGTTGCAACATCAGCCATCGCGATCATTCCGACGAGGTAACCGTTGTCGTTACATACCGGAATGCGACGTACCTGTTTGTCTCCCATCTTCCGAATGACGTCAACGACACGATCGTTTGGTTTCGCGGTGTGAATATCGACCGACATAATGTCTTCCGCGCGCACGCTCGCACAGTCCTTATTATCTGCGACACACCGCACGACGATATCGCGGTCCGTGATTAAGCCGATCAGTTTGCCGCGTGCGTAATTACGATCTTGATAATTGCGTTCCGAGCCCTCGGACCTGCCGTTTCCTGCCGGGGCGTCGTACTCAACCACCGGAATCACGCCCACATCTTCCTGCTTCATCATGCGTGCGACTTCGACCACAGTCGTATCACGCGTTGCGACCACGAGTTCGCGCGTCATGATGTCGCGGCAACGCAAACGAGAGCGCTCACCGGCATACTGATCGCGATCGCGCCATCTTCCCGTTCCGAGATCGCCGCGTCCGTCATAAAGAGAACTACGCCGGGAGTCGTCGCGATAACGTTCGCCGCCGCCGTAGTCGGCGTAACGTGGCTCGTCGTAGTCATACTCGGCACGTTCACCATACCGGCCGCCGCGGTTGTATTCATTTCGTCGTTCGCTGTCGAACTGACGACCCGCGCCCCACGGTTCGTCGTATCCGCGGCCGCCAAAGTTCTCACGTCTGAGGCGCTCTTCGCGTGGGTAATCCCTCTCGTTCTCCAGGTCGTTTCTGTATCTGGCCATTGCTTCCCTCCTTAACCAGGAATTTCTGTTTGCTGGGGGCCAGGGGGATCTGTTTTCACATTTCAACTTCGGCAATCAATTGCACCTTGGAGGTAATATCCAAAGCTCCCACTTCAATCGGCGTCGCTACACCTGCTTTTGCCATCGTTACCTCACCCGCATAAAACGGCACGGGCGGTCGTTGTTGAAATCCTTCTTCCTGCACTTCAACAATCCGCACCACACGCCCGCCGAGCGCCTGCGCGATCACCTTCGCTTTGCTCACTGCTTCCTGCGTCGCTTCGCTCAACGCGCGATCATGCGCCTGCCGGTCCTGTCGCAAAGTAAACTGAATACCGGAAACGTCGTTCGCGCCCGCTTGCGCGGCAGCGTCAATCACGGTTCCGACCTTCGTTAAATCATTCAACGTTACCGTAACGCTGTTGCGCGCTTCGTAACCGGTGATAGTCGGTGGCTGATTTTCTTTGTAGACGCGTTGCGGCTGGAGACTGTAACCACTCGTCTTCACTTCCGCGCCACTTCCTGCGGCAGCTTTGAGTGCGCGCACGACCGCGTCAGTTTTCGTTGCGTTCTCCTGTTGCGCAGTGATTGCGGTCCTGTTTTGTGTGACTACGGCAATGGTAACGATCGCTGTATCAGGCTGTGCCTGGACGACCGAATCGCCGAGAACCATCACGCGCGTAACGCGCGGATTGTCACTGGCGGCGCGCGCTTGATCGATGGGGCGCATCGACTTCGCTTCGAACGGCGTGCCTTCCATGGCAGTCGTCATCACGTCTTTTGTTTCGCCAACCGCTTCGACGTTCGTCGACTCTTTAAACCAATCGTTACGCTGAAAGTCTTTTGCGTTCAGGATTAGGTATTTCGCGTCGCTGGCGACGACTAGCCAGCCGCCTGCTTCGACAGTTTTTTGTAGTTTTCCGCGTACGGTAATGTCTTTGGCGTGCAGGATGGTGGCCGCAGCGAGAATAAAAGCCACAACGCCAGTGGTTGTAAGTGTTCGTTTCATAATCTCTCCTCTTCTGGTCCTAGAATCTCACAGCCGAGGGAGAGTTGAAACCGGCAGCGAAGATACAGAACGCGCGAGAGACGAAAACTTGCTGGCGAATAGTGAATTAGGTTCAGCAAAACGTGTTTTGTTACCATCCATCCGATGCAATCATTCGATACTAAGCAAACCTTTATCGTAGGCCGAATTGACGACCTGCGCCCCAACACCTCCATCAGTTTTGAGCTGCCCGACGGCAACGAGCTAGCTGTTTACAACGTGAATGGCGAATTCTATGCCATCGACAACTCGTGCCCACATCGTGGCGCGCCGTTATCAGAAGGCGACCTTTGCGGGCACATTGTTGAGTGTGGATTGCATGGATGGCAGTTTGATGTGAGGAGTGGTGAATGCCTGACCGTACCGGAAACGATTAGAACGTATCAAGTGACCATTGAAGATCAAATGATCAAGGTTCATCTTTAACCGCAGATCAGCCGTCGTTGCCGATCGCCTCAACCGGACAACACGTCATTGCTTCCTCGCACATCGCCCTTTCCTCATCCGTGGCGGGCTGCTTGTAGACGAACGAGTAATTGTTCTCGTCGCAACGCGTGAAGTTTTCGGGTGCGGTGTCGCGACAGACGTCGCAATCGATGCACGAGGAGTCCACGTAAAACGCACCGCAGACGTTCTCTTTCACTTTGTCGTTCTTATCAGGCACGCTGAAGATCTTGCCGATCAGGGATGCGTCATTTCTTCCGGAATCACCAATGCGTCAAACTGTTCCCCGGTCAAATAACCCAGTTCGATCGCCGATTCACGCAAGCTGATCTTCTTTTTGTGAGCGTTCTTTGCAACCTGGGCAGCTTTGTCGTAACCGATGTGAGGGTTGAGAGCTGTCACGAGCATCAGGGAGTGTTTCAAATACTCGTCGATTTGAGCGCGGTTGAGTTCGATTCCGTTGATACAAAACTCGACGAAACTGTGCGTCGCATCGTGGAGCAGTCTAACCGAGTGCAGGAAGTTGTGGATCATCACGGGCTTGTAAACATTCAACTCGAAGTTGCCCTGCGATCCACCGAAACTGGTGGCGAGATCGTTGCCGAACACCTGCACCGCGACCATCGTGAGCGCCTCGCTCTGCGTCGGATTTACTTTGCCGGGCATGATCGACGAGCCCGGCTCGTTTTCCGGCAGGATCAACTCACCAAGGCCACAACGCGGCCCTGAAGCCAGCCAGCGCACGTCGTTCGCGATCTTCATCAACGAGGCGGCGAGAGTTTTCAGCGCGCCACTCGCGAAGATGAGTTCGTCGTGTGCTGACAGCGCCGTGAATTTGTTCGGATGCGATTTGAAAGGCAGACCCGTGAGCTCGGCGATCTTCTTCGCTGCGCGTTCGCCGAATTCCGGATGCGAGTTCAAACCGGTGCCTACAGCGGTGCCGCCGATCGCGAGATCGAGTAGTCCGGGCAGTGCCAACTTCAGGCGATCGACATCACGCGCGACGAGATCTGCCCAACCGCCCATTTCCTGATCGACTGTGAGCGGCGTCGCGTCCTGTAAGTGAGTTCGTCCGATCTTCACGACGCCCGCGAATTCTTTTGCTTTTGCGTCGATCGCGTCGTGCAGCTCCTGAATCCGCGGAATGAGTTTGTTCAACTGCTCGGCGGCGGCGATGTACATCGCGGTCGGAAACGTATCGTTCGACGATTGCGATTTATTGACGTCGTCGTTCGGGTGGATCGGCTTTTTCGAACCCATTTCGCCGTCGGCGATCTCGATCGCGCGATTTGAGATCACCTCGTTGGCGTTCATGTTCGTCTGTGTGCCGGAAC
>DATNDM010000588.1:0-9012 GCA_035553235.1 Pyrinomonadaceae bacterium
AAAACCCCTCCTGATTGATGTTCTGTCGAGCGTCGTGTGTGCAACTTTTAGCCGCACTCTTTTTTCTCTTGCCTGCGAGGAATAATACATTGCGCGCCACTTAAGTCCTACATGGTCCACTGCACTTCCCGAGAGAGCGGCACAAAAACCACAGGATTATTTGTGCTCTTGTACCTCTTTACGATGGCCTCAGTTACGTTCGGGCTTACTCGCGCTCGCTTGAATGTAAACGAGTCTTTCAAAGTCGTTGCAATTCTGTGTCGGCATTGACAGCTTTTTGTGACTTGTAGTATTAAATCGCGACCTTCTGAATGGCACCTCCTAACTAGTCATTTACCGAAGGTATCGCACCTCGCAACTGCGATCTTTTTTATCGCCCGACTCAGTTTTGCCACTTAAAAGGTGTTCCGCCCAGAGCCCGATATCACCTCACAGGCTATTCAAGTGTAGTCGTAGGCTGTCGAGTGCGGCTCGCCGGCAATGGACTAAACCGTTGCAGTGTGGGTAAACATCTCCCCAGGGTGTTTGGTTGGATAAACGAGTCGAAAAAATTATTCAGATGATGAGAGACGACGTTCGTGGAGAACTCTCTCTCGGTGAGTTCGCCCAATCGGTAAATCTCTCCGTCTGGCGACTCTGTCACATCTTTAAATCGGACGTCGGCATGCCGCCGATTCGCTACCTGAGACTCTTGCGCATGGCACGCGCGAAAGATCTGCTGGAATCAAGTTTTCTGAGTGTGAAGGAGATCGCATACCAGGTTGGCTTGAACGATGAGAGTCACTTCGTCCGTGATTTCAAGGCGACCTATGGGTACTCTCCCGCACTTTATCGATCGAACTTCAAGAACAAAGTTGCGGTCGATGCGCCAAATGGAAATGCCGAGAACGGCAATGGTCATGGTCCAACGAAGAGCAGCAGCGTGCAATCAGCTCGCGTCCGCGAGCACCTGGTCCAGATCGCGAAGCACAGTATTTTGCCGTCAGTCCAACTGCTCGTATATGTTTTTTCATACTTGAATTGACCATGGTCCACGATTCTGAAAATCACTTTCAGCGGAAAGCAAGATCCGCCAACGAACAACAAGATACGCCAAGTCTCAAGTCTTGTTCTTCGAAAACTGAGAGCGTACTCTTTCGCCCGATTCAGCAACCGCGCACAAGTGAAATTTTTTCTAGACCGAAGTAGTTTCGAAATTCAACTGACATTACTCAACTGTTTCAGCAACAGCCCTCGCCTTTCAAACTGATCGCCTTTGTCGGGAAGTTAGATCAGGATTCGGGAGCTACGATAACTACACTCTTCGAGTAAAGGTCGTAACCACCAGCAAGGGAATTTAGATTGAGGCCAAACCCAAACGGCTGAAAGGAGATTCTATGCCTAAGAACAAGGCAAAAAACCGGCAGGGAGTCGTAAACAATACTGAAGGCACAATCAGTAGACGTGATGTGCTCAAGATCGGGGCAGCAGCCGGGGCGGCAGGTGTCTTGGCCCCATCGATGCTCACGTCTCGAGAAGCACTGGGCTTTCAGGAGATTGCCGAGCCGGTGACTTGCGCTAATGGACAGCCTAGTCCACCACATCATCCTTTTGTGGATGAGTTCACGGCTCCGTTTCCGTGTGACGATCATCCATTGAATCCGCAACCCACCGAGTTCCCGAACCTCGGAGCAGGTGAAGCTGATCGAGCGCCACATCCGCGCTGGACTCAGTTCGCGCCCGCCCACTTTACTTACGACATGTCGGCCCAAGCCGGTCTGCATACGTTCCACTCGGACTTCTCACCGACTTACATCTGGGGCTTCAATGGTCAATATCCAGCCCCGACTCTGTTCGGCAAGTATGGCAAGTCTGGAGTCGTCCGCTTCAGGAACAACCTGCCGGTCGTCACGACAACGTTCGGCCGGAACGAGATGACCATCCACTTGCACAACGGCCACCACGGTTCAGAGAGCGACGGTTTTGCCGGCGACTTCTTCGGGACCGGTTTCTGGAAGGACAATCTTTATCCGAACGTCTACGCGGGTATCGACGCTTTCGGCGGGAACCCGGGTATTGACGGGGTCGGTGACCCGAGAGAAAAGATGGGATCCTTCTGGTTCCACGATCACCGTGCAGAGTTCACGCTCAACAACAACGTGCTGGGCATGAACGGCATGTACATCGTGTATGACAGCACGGATCCGGGCCATGAAAACCCGAGCGCCGGCTCACTCCAGTTGCCGGGTTACTACGGCATCACCGACTTTCCGTTGATTCTTGTCGACCACAGATTCTGTGCGACTGCGAATGGACGCACTGAAATGGTCAACGCGGCCGGCGGCGACAAGTTCATCGTCAACGGAAAGATCCAGCCGAAGATGACGGTGAGACGACGCAAGTATCGGTTCCGCATTCTCAACACCGGACCGACGCAGACTTACGACCTCACGCTGATCAAACCGGACGGTTCAGTCGGAACCATGACGGTGATCGCGACCGACGCTAACTTCCTCGAGCATCCGATTCCAGTCGACGCAGGCGCCAATGCTGGCAACAGCAACAGCACCACGGCTCCGATCGTTCCGGGTGGAATCCGCGTGAGCGTGGCCGAACGCTACGACGTCATCATTGACTTCGCCGAGTTTCCGGCCGGCTCCAAGCTTTACCTCAAGGAAAACAGGGCGATGTTTGTCGGCAACCCGTCGCCAGATCCTCTGCCGCCCGGATTGAACATCAACAACGTGTTGATGCAGTTCAACGTGGTGAACAGAGAGAATTGGTTCCCACCTGACACGCCGCCGATTCCAGCAACGCTTTGCACGTATCCGGATCTGCCGGCAACCGACAACACCTGGGAGTGGCAGTTCGTGCTCGTGGGCGGCCGGTTCCGCGTCAAGAGACCATTCGATACGGTTGGCTGCACGTTCGATCCCAACCACTCGGCTCACTGCATGCTGCAGGGCACCTGTGAAGAGTGGCTCATCAATAACAACATCGCCTCGGGTTGGACCCACCCCGTACACATTCACTTCGAAGAGTTCCGTACTTTGAAGCGCTTTGTGAACGGTGTGGAAGTTCCGGTACCGCCACTGATGTCTGGGCGAAAGGACGTAACCCGCATGGAGCCCGGGCAAGGCGCATTGATCAAGATGCAGTTCCGCGATTACAGCGGCCGCTATCTGATCCATTGCCACAACATGGCCCACGAGGACAACTTCATGATGGTCCGCTGGGACATCTGTCCAGACCAGGCGAGTCTCGATGCTTGCATCGCGGATTCACAGGTCTGCGAAAATGAAATGAGAGCCAAAGAATCGTTCCGTGATGAGGAGGTGGCGTAATGGACAGAAGAGAACTGCTAACCAGAGTTTATGAACCGCATCCGGCATCGCCCGGCGCTACGCGGTACACCAACGCCGTGCTCCGCACCCATAACGACGAGAAGGTCAAGTTCTATGACGATCTCATCAGAGGTAAGCAGTGCGTGGTTAATTTCATGTACGCTGAATGCCACGGCTCATGTCCGGCGGTGACTCAGACCCTGAAAACCATCTACCGCGAACTGAAGGATCGGATGGGCAACGACCTGTTCTTCTACTCGATCACGACCAAGCCGGAGGACGACACACCGGCGGCGTTGAAGCATTACGCGGAAACGCGCAATGCTGATCTGCCCGGCTGGTTGTTCCTGACCGGAGATCCCTACGACATCCAGACGATCCGCTTCCGGCTGTTCGGCATGGACCATCCGGCGTTCGACACGGATCTGACCCTGCACAGCAGTTACCTGCGCATCATCAACGATGGCAGGAACTCGTGGGGCATGGCCCAGGCGTTTGCGAGTAATCGCAACATCCTGCGCCGCATTGCCTGGCAGGATCCGCCGAAGTCGTATCCGGAACGCGTCAAGGAAAGCCGTGCTCGACAGATCCTGATCGAGCAGGAAGTGAAGAAGTACGGCTACCGCCGCGACGTCATGTCGTAGCCACTGCGTGGCACTGGCCGTCCGCAATTGAGTTAACTGACCCATTTCGGCGGCCACACACAACCAGAATAGGAGCTGCCAGCGCGGCTCCTATCCTGGTCCAACCTTCAACTAAGCGCGTAGTGCTGAATCCACACGAGCTTTCGGGAGATATGCAATGAAACGAACCGCCATAATCTCGCTATTGGCTCTGATGCTGGTGGTCGCAACCGGAACGGCTTTCGCCCAACAGGAGAGGCCAAGACCGGCGCCACGGCCGACCCCGGCCGGGCCACCAGAATTCGGACTGGAAAAGAAGAAGTGCCCTTGCAACATCGTCGGCGCCTGGAAGGCGCAACTCACAAAAAACGAGGCGCGTCTTTACGAGTTCGACGGTGAAGGCACAGTCAAGGTGCTCACGGTTGCCGGCAATGCCAAACCTACCGAAGTCGCAACTGCAAAGTACGAATTCGTCGAGGAAGCACTGCCGATGGAAGCCGGTATGGCTACCGAGCAACAAAAGGAGCCTGACAAGAAAATCTCGTTCACGGCAACCGGCAAAAACCGGATTTTTGGTCGCACTAACGCGACCATGAAGATTGTCAGTTACGACGATTCATCACTGACCTGTGAAATACCCGGCGTTAAAGAACCAGTCAGGTGGACCAGAGTAGATCAGGATCGTTACTTCCTCATCCTCGTCGCACGTCAGAATGAGTTCTATGACCACAGCGGCTCAGCATTTCCGCTGGTTGTTAAGTTGTCCGGAGGCGTTCCGAAAATTGACGCCGTGGGCACCTATTCCAACCATGGAAAAGCAGCCTTTGGCACTGTTCCCGCCGAGGTCTACAAAGATTATCTCAGAGACGCGCGCGGCGACTCGGAAGTAATTCTGCGGGTTGAGATCAATTCTCAGCAGTATCTAAGGGCTTCGAATATCGTGCAGGAATGGCAGCGACGCGTACGCGAAGGTGCTCTTCTGTACCGGAGTCCCGATGCTCTTGAGATTCTCAATAACATTCTGCTGGTGAGGGATGTTACAGAGACCCTGAACCTGTGCGAGAACGATTTGGATCTGTACAAGCTCAATTACAACTACCCGGCTGATTGGATCACTAACACTTACGGCCACGAATTCGTTCCCTTCTTCTTCTTTAAAGAGCTGAGGCGGCGGAATGAGGCGCGACACATCGAGTACAAGAAGTTTCAGGAACTCGTGCCGCTGCCTAACCTGGCTGTGCGGTGAGATCGCAACGTGCAAAGGTAAGACACGGGTCATGAATAAACTTCTTGTCTGCTCGATTCTGTTGTTGGCCGGCTTTGGTTCGCCACAGTTGCTGCACGCACAAACGCTCGCGACGCCTGATGACAAACAGGCGACGCAGCCGCGGAAACGCGGTGGAATTTTCACCTTGTACGCCGTGGATCCCCTCGCCCGTACGCTTTGTTTCAATGACGGGAAAGAGGGAATGGCTTTTGTGAGCAACAAATGGGAAAACCGTTGCAGCGATCTGAGTTTCACTCTTGCCGGTGGCGGCAGTTTCGTCAGCGGTATCGAACTCAATCGCATCGCCGCGATCGTCGACCTCGGCACGGCTAACGATCTGCGCGGGCGCTACGGCTACGAGGATGCGGAGAATGGCGGCGTTGGTTTCGCTTCGATACGTCTTGAAGGCGACAAAGTCACGATCCTTCAGGACGACAACGGCAAGTTCAAAGCATCGTGGCAGACGTTGCAGGAGGGCTCCAGACTTTCCGAAGTTAAGTCGTCCGCAACTGCGCCGATCCAGTTGGGCCATATCTATTTGGTGCGGACTTTCGATTCGAACAGCAAGACCGTTCAACACACGGTTAAGCTCATTGTAATTGCGTATCGTCCTGAAGAAGCGGTGACGCTGCGATGGGAGCTGCTGTAAAGCAACAGTTCCATGCGCAATGTGCCGCCGGCAAACAATTAGCGCTTCCGCTAAGGGAAGCTGGATACGAACTTCCATCCCTGAAGGAGAACAGGTATGAGCCAAGATTTTCAACAATCATCTGATTCACTAAGCGTCGGAGGAAACGGCGGGTTCAGTTTGACCACGAGCTATTCAACCGGCACGGTTGTTCCGTTCAGTGGTACTTACGTCGCCAAGAACAAGTACCTAGACCTCTTTCGAGTCTATGGTAAGGACGAGATATTTGGGCCTGACGCCACCGGTAAGAAGTGCAGCTGGACCGCTCTGAATCCGGCTACTACAACGAGCAAGGACGGCGGGTTCAACTCGGTCAAAGTGTCTCCGGGCACGGTTTAACCAAACACCACCCACCTACCAACGCGGGCCACTATCAAGCCCACTCTTCCTGCTTATGTCGTTTTCGGCATGAGCAGGAAGAGTGTTTCACCAAGGATAGAAATGAAAATGATGCGGTTTCCAATCCTTTTGCCGTGCGCAGCCGCATTGCTTCTTAGTAGTTCTCAGGTGTACCCTGTGGCCGTCGTCTCGGCAGAAAAGAAGGAACACTCGGCACACTCCACGAAGCCGGAATTCCAGTATGTCTGCCCCATGCACGAGGACGTAATCTCCAAAAAACCCGGGTTATGTCGTAAGTGCAGGATGAAACTGGTTAAGAAGCCCGTCCGGCAAGAACCGGCGCAGTAGTTAACGGTGATGGCCACGAAGAAGCACAAAAGGAACAGAGTTGTATCAGTCGGTGTTCTGTTCTTTTTGTGCCTTTTTGTGGCTGCTGAACCGATACGCATTGTCAATGCTTCTTTAAGCGTCAACACGATGGCGTGTTGCGTTGGCAAAACGCATTGCGACTCGGGAATGGCCGCCAAAAAGGTCCCGCCCCCCAAATCGGAACCAATGTGCGGGTTGCATGGCGCCGCGATGCCAAACGATGGCATCACCATCGTTGCTGAACCCGTTGTCGAATCTCAACACTCACATCACCACAGTGCTGAAACAAACTCCTCATACCCTGGTGCTGAATCAAAATCGTTGGGTCAACCCTGTCACATGGATTGCGCGTCCTGTGCGGCGAGTGCGACTCGACAACAGAAGCGCGAAAGAACTCTCGTCCAGTCTATCCGCCAACTAAACTCCTCGGTAACGACACAGTCGCGCTATGAGGAAGAAGCGCTCCTGTTTTCGTCCAACGGAAACCTGGAGCAAGCCAGCCCGAGGGGTCCTCCGTCAATCTCCGCTGACTAAATACTTGATGTGATCCAGTGCTCCAGACTTCGCCTGAGTCTGGCGGTGCTTCATCTATCTGGCGGAGAAGCCCCATGAGAATCTGTCTTTATGCTGCCCTCTTAGTCTTTATCACTACGGGTCTCGGTGCAGCTCAGCAAAGCGTCACGTCCGGCACGCTCAGCGGCCGAATCGAAGACGAAACCGGCGCCGTCGTCAGCGGCGTCACGGTCACCGCTACTCACCTCGAGACCAACCAACAGCTTACAACCACGAGCGACGTCGAAGGACGCTATCGATTCCCGTACCTTCGCACCGGCGCTTACGATCTGAGAGTCGAAGCGCAGGGCTTTGAATCGTTGACCAAACAACTCACCGTGCTGGTGGGTCAGGCTCTCGATATGCCGATCAAGCTGGACGTCGCGGGCGTGACGGCTCAAGTCAACATCGGATCAGACGTGCCGATTGTTGAAACTGTGCGCACGCAGATCACCGAGACGATCCGGCCCCGAGAGATCAACGAGTTGCCATTGAACGGCCGAAATTATCTCGATCTCGCATTGCTGGTGCCAGGCGTTTCGCCGACTAACACCGGAAGCAATCAACGTTTCGCCGAGACCTCAGCCGTGCCCGGTCAGGGTATCTCGATCGCCGGCCAGCGCAATCTGTACAACAGTTTCATCGTCGACGGTTTATCCGCGAACGATGACGCCGCCGATCTCACGGGCACGTACTACAGCCAGGAAGTGATCGACCAGTTTCAGGTCGTGACTTCCGGCGGTATTGCGGAATTCGGGCGTGCTTCGGGCGGCGTCGTGAATATCCTGACGAAGTCGGGCACGAATGATCTGCGTGGCGACTTTTACGGCTTCCTGCGCAACCAGCGCTTTGACGCTCGCAATCCGCTCGCGCCGACGAAGGACCTGTTAACGCAGGCGCAGTATGGCGTGAGTCTCGGCGGCCCGATACGTCGTGATCGAACGTTCTTCTTCAGCAACTTCGAACAGACGCGTCGAAACTATTCCGCGGTGCTGACAATCTCGCCGGCGGCAGTTAACTCGATTAACAATCGACTGCGCGCGGTCAATTACACGGGACCACTGGTTACCACGGGTGTCGTGCCGGCGAGTTTTGACACGACGAACTTTTTCACGCGCATCGATCACAGCATCAACCAGCGCAACCTGCTCAGCGCGCGCTACAGCCTCTACCACATCAATGCCGTGAATTCGCGCAGCGTCGGCGGCCTCAACGATGTTAGCCGTGGCACAGGGCTCAGCGATACGGATCAGAGTGTCGTCGTTAGTAATGTCACGACCTTCAGCAGTCGCACGTTGAACGAGGCGCGGTTCCAGTACACTAAGAGTCGTCTCGATGCGCCCGTTAACGATGAAGTCGGACCAGCCGTGAACATCGCGGGCATTGCGAACTTTGGCACCGCCACAGTCTCGCCGCTCGCGCGCGACATCAACCTCTACGAACTGGTTGACAACGTCTCGACGCAGCGCGGTAATCACTCGTTGAAGTTCGGCGGCGACTTTCTCTATAACCGCGTGAACATCGTTTTTCCCGGCGCGGTGCAGGGCGTTTACGCCTTCAGTTCACTGAACAACTTCCTGACCGGGAATTATCTGAATTACCAGCAGGCGTTCGGCGCGCCGAGCCAGTTTCAGTCGAATCCGAATGTCGGGCTGTTTGTTCAGGATGAGTGGAGACTGCGGCGCAGCCTGACGCTCAACGCAGGACTGCGATACGACGTTCAGGACTTGCCGGATCCGATCAAGACTGACACTGACAACATCGCGCCGCGCCTCGGCATCGTCTACGCGCCGGGTGATCGCAAGACCGTGGTGCGCGCAAGCTTTGGGCTTTACTACGATCGCATTCCGC